>NZ_JACARS010000157.1:0-7545 GCF_013386485.1 Pseudomonas sp. P7758
TCGAAACCTACATAACTCTTTGTTTACCAAGGAGTTTTCCGTTTCGACTGCGCCGGAAGTGGGGCGAATTATAGACAGATATAAAACGCCGTCAACAGTTAATTTCAGGTTTATTCGGATTTAAGCGTAATACGCGCAAATGCCTTCTTGCCGGCCTGGCAAACGTGGGTCGCGCCCAGTTCGTATATAAAGGTGCGATCGACAACCTCACCATCTATACGTACACCGCCAGACCCCAGAAGGTCGCGCGCCACCGCCGAGTTCTTCACCAGGCCCGCCTTATTAAGGACGGCAGCGATCGGCATTGCCTCGCCAGCAGTCAATTCAATCTCAGGCAGATCATCCGGCAGCTCGCCATCCTTCATACGGTTACCCGCAGCACGGTGAGCACTGGCCGCAGCCTCTTCACCATGGAAGCGCGCAACAATCTCTTCAGCCAGCTTGATCTTCACATCCCGCGGGTTAGCCCCAGCTTCCACTTCAGCACGCAATGCATTGATCTCATCCATCGAGCGGAAACTCAACAGTTCGAAGTAACGCCACATCAGCGCATCCGGAATCGAAACCAGCTTGCCGTACATCACACCCGGCGCTTCCTGGATACCGACATAGTTACCCAGGGACTTGGACATCTTCTTGACGCCATCCAGCCCTTCCAGCAACGGCATCGTCAGAATGCACTGAGCCTCTTGCCCATACGCACGCTGCAGCTCACGCCCCATCAGCAGGTTGAACTTCTGATCAGTACCGCCCAGCTCGACATCGGCACGCAACGCCACCGAGTCATACCCTTGAACCAATGGGTACAGGAACTCATGGATAGCGATCGGCTGATTAGTGGAGTAGCGCTTATCGAAGTCATCGCGCTCGAGCATGCGAGCAACGGTGTACTGGGACGTAAGACGAATGAAATCCGCCGGCCCCATCTGATCCATCCAGGTGGAGTTGAAGGCCACCTCGGTCTTGGCCGGATCAAGAATCTTGAAGACCTGGGTCTTGTAGGTCTCGGCGTTATCGAGAACCTGCTCACGGGTCAGCGGCGGACGCGTAGCGCTCTTGCCGCTCGGATCGCCGATCATCCCGGTGAAGTCACCTATAAGGAAGATCACCTGATGCCCCAGTTCCTGGAACTGGCGCAGCTTATTAATAAGCACCGTATGCCCAAGGTGCAGATCCGGCGCCGTCGGATCAAAGCCGGCCTTAATACGCAGGGGCTGGCCACGCTTGAGCTTTTCGATCAGCTCAGCTTCGACCAACAGTTCTTCCGCACCACGTTTGATCAGCGCTAGCTGCTCTTCAACCGACTTCATAACAGACCCGCAAGGCTCAGATTCAAAAGGGAACCAACCATACAAGATCAGGGACTAATTACAAGTTTTGCCCTGCGCACGGACACCGTTCAGCAAGCCCAGCGTTCGCAAGCTTGCACCACAGATGATTTGGTTATATTTTATACAGTTATTTCATCTTCATCATGTCATTCATCTTTTCCAATTCATCTTTTCAAAGTCAAAATTACTTATGACCACAGAACCGTCTAAAGCGCCGCCGCTTTACCCGAAGACCCACCTGCTCGCCGCAAGTGGGATCGCCGCCCTTCTGAGCCTGGCACTCCTGGTATTTCCTTCCAGCGACGTAGAAGCCAAACGAACGACCCTAAGCCTTGACCTTGAAAGTCCGGTTGAGCAACTGACACAAGATCAAGACGCTTCCGACGCACTTCAAGCCACAAATGGCGCAGCCGAATCGCCGTTTGCCCAGATCGAAAGCAGCGCCGAAGACACCAAGGAAACCGCGCAGGCCGAACCTGCAGTAGTAGAGGTACCCAAGAACCCGCTGCACCGGGAAGTCATTGTTGCCAAGGGCGACACCCTTTCGACCCTGTTCGAAAAGGTCGGCCTCCCCGCCGCGACGGTCAACGATGTACTGGCAAGCGACAAGCAGGCCAAGCAATTCACCCAACTCAAGCATGGCCAGAAGCTTGAATTCGAACTGGCGCCCGACGGCCAGTTGACCAACCTGCACAGCAACGTCAGCGACCTGGAAAGCATCACCCTGACCAAAGGCGCCAAGGGCTTTGCGTTCAACCGCATCACCACCAAGCCGGTCATGCGCTCCGCCTATGTACACGGCGTGATCAACAGCTCGCTGTCGCAGTCCGCCGCCCGCGCCGGCCTGTCCCACAGCATGACCATGGACATGGCCAGCGTGTTTGGCTACGACATCGACTTCGCCCAGGACATTCGCCAGGGTGACGAATTCGACGTGATCTACGAACAGAAGGTCGCCAACGGCAAGGTCGTCGGCACCGGTAACATCCTTTCTGCGCGGTTTACCAACCGTGGCAAGACCTACACCGCCGTGCGCTACACCAACAAACAAGGCAACAGCAGCTACTACACCGCCGACGGCAACAGCATGCGCAAGGCGTTCATCCGTACCCCGGTTGACTTCGCCCGTATTAGCTCGCGTTTCTCGATGGGTCGCAAGCATCCAATTCTGAACAAAATTCGCGCTCACAAAGGCGTCGACTACGCCGCCCCGCGTGGCACGCCGATCAAGGCTGCCGGTGACGGCAAGGTCTTGCTGGCCGGTCGCCGTGGCGGCTACGGCAACACCGTGATCATCCAGCACGGGGCCACCTACCGTACGCTGTATGGCCATATGCAAGGTTTCGCCAAGGGCATCCAGACCGGCGGCAACGTCAAGCAGGGCCAGGTGATCGGTTACATCGGCACTACCGGGCTGTCCACCGGCCCGCACTTGCACTACGAGTTCCAGGTCAACGGCGTGCACGTCGACCCACTGGGCCAGAAGCTGCCAATGGCCGACCCGATCGCCAAGGCCGAGCGCGCCCGCTTCCTGCAGCAGAGCCAGCCATTGATGGCCCGCATGGACCAGGAGCGCTCGACTCTCCTGGCTTCGGCGAAGCGCTAAGCCATGTCGCTCTATATAGGTGTGATGTCCGGGACCAGCCTTGATGGCCTGGACATTGCGCTGATCGAGCAAGGCCCGGCGATCAAGCTGATCGCCACCCACTACATCCCCATGCCTGAATCCCTGCGTTCCGAGCTGCTTGGCCTGTGCGCCAGCGGCCCGGACGAGATTGCCCGTTCGGCGCTCGCGCAGCAGAACTGGGTGACGCTTGCCGCCCAAGGTATTCACGCCCTACTCGATCAGCAGAACCTCAAGCCCCAGGACATTCGAGCGATTGGCAGCCACGGCCAAACCATTCGTCACGAACCTGCACGGGGTTTTACCGTGCAGATCGGCAACCCGGCGCTGCTCACCGAATTGACGGGAATCACCGTCGTCAGTGATTTCCGTAGCCGCGATGTCGCCGCCGGAGGCCAAGGCGCCCCGCTGGTGCCTGCATTTCATGAGGCACTGTTTGGCGAGCGTACGGGCAACCGCGCCGTACTGAATGTGGGCGGCTTCAGCAACCTCAGCCTGATCGAGACCGGCAAACCGGTCGCGGGCTTCGACTGCGGCCCGGGGAATGTCCTGCTGGATGCCTGGATTCACCAGCAACGCGGCGAGAACTTCGACCGCGATGGCCAGTGGGCTGCCAGCGGGAAGGTTGAACCCCAGCTACTCAAGGCATTGCTCAGCGATCCGTTCTTTGTGACCAAGGGGCCAAAAAGCACCGGTCGCGAAGTCTTCAACCTGGGATGGCTTGAGCATCACCTGGGACGATTGCCGCCATTCGCAGCCCAGGACGTGCAAGCCACATTGCTCGAGCTGACTGCCCTGACCATCGTCGAATCCCTGCAAACCGCCCAACCACAGACCGAAACCCTGCTGGTCTGCGGCGGCGGCGCCCACAACGCAACCTTGATGAGCCGCCTGAGCGCCCTGCTGCCGGCGACCCAGGTGAGCAGCACCGCCACCTGCGGCGTAGACCCTGACTGGGTCGAAGCCATGGCGTTCGCCTGGCTGGCCCATTGCTGCCTGGAAGGCATCGCCGCCAACCGCCCCAGCGTCACCGGCGCCCGCGGCCTTCGTGTACTCGGCGCGATCTACCCCGCCTGAATCCCACACAGCAAAACGCCGCTTGGCCCTATCAAGGCCAAGCGGCGTTTTTATATCCGCTGTCGATCAGATCGAGAACGAAGACCCGCAACCACAAGTGGTGGTGGCATTCGGGTTCTTGATCACGAAGCGCGAACCTTCCAGACCTTCCTGATAGTCCACCTCGGCTCCTGCCAGGTACTGGAAGCTCATCGGATCGACAACCAGGCTGACGCCCTCGCGCTCAACGATGGTGTCGTCATCGGCCACGTCTTCATCGAAGGTAAAACCGTACTGAAACCCTGAACAACCGCCGCCCGTAACAAATACGCGCAGCTTCAAGCGATCATTACCCTCTTCATCGACCAGGCTCTTCACCTTGTGCGCAGCACCGTGGGTGAATTGCAAAGCCGTGGGGGTGAAGGATTCAACGCTCATGCTGATAATCTCCCGGCGTAGCGCCGCCATATGCGTGATGGCGGGCATTATCCGCTTCTCCTAGAAAAGCGGTCAACTATTGTTACGGTATATCAATCTGCGCAGCGGCCATTAAAAACACGAAAGGCCCGATCAACGGGCCTTTGCGCAACAGCAGAAAATTTACGGCAGCATGCCCGCGTGGGACAGGCCCAGCTTCTCATCCAGGCCAAACAGGATGTTCATGTTCTGCACAGCCTGGCCCGAAGCGCCCTTGACCAGGTTGTCGATAACCGACAATACCACCACCAGGTCACCATCCTGTGGACGATGCACTGCGATACGGCACACGTTGGCACCGCGCACGCTGCGGGTCTCCGGGTGGCTGCCCGCCGGCATCACATCGACGAACGGCTCATTGGCATAGCGCTTTTCAAACAGCGCCTGCAGGTCTACCGAGCGATCAACGACTGTCGCATACAGTGTGGAGTGGATCCCGCGGATCATCGGTGTCAGGTGCGGCACAAACGTCAGGCCGACATCCTTGCCCGCAGCACGACGCAGCCCCTGGCGAATTTCCGGCAAGTGACGATGGCCTTTGACTGCATAGGCTTTCATGCTTTCCGACGTCTCGGAGTAAAGCGAACCTACAGCGGCCCCACGACCAGCACCACTGACGCCCGACTTGCAGTCAGCAATCAGCCGCGATGCATCCGCCAGCCCGGCTTCCAGCAATGGCAGGAAACCCAACTGCGTAGCGGTCGGATAGCAACCCGGCACAGCGATCAGGCGTGCTTGCTTGATCTGCTCACGATTGACTTCCGGCAGGCCGTACACCGCCTCTTCCAGCAACTGCGGTGCACCGTGAGGCTGGCCGTACCACTTGGCCCACTCATCGGCGTCCTGCAGGCGGAAGTCTGCCGACAAGTCGATCACCTTGGTGCCGGCGGCCAGCAACTCGCCCGCCAGGGCATGGGCCACACCGTGAGGCGTGGCAAAGAACACCACATCACACGCGCCCAGGGTCTTGATATCCGGAACGCTGAACGCCAGGCCGTCATAGTGGCCTCGCAGGTTCGGGTACATATCGGCCACAGCCAGGCCGGCCTCGGATCGTGAAGTGATCACCACCACCTCAGCTTGCGGATGCTGAGCCAACAGACGCAGCAATTCGACACCGGTGTAACCCGTGCCGCCGACGATACCGACCTTGACCATAAACCTGCCCTCAACGAACCCACTGGAAAGCCGTCGATAATAGGGTTCGTATCGTCCTGCGACAACCTTCAACATGACGTGTAGACGCAAGAGCCACTACTATCTTCAGCTACCGTGAACCTGGGAATAACTAAAAATGCTTTATCTATGGGTCAAAGCCTTTCATATCGTCAGCATCGTCTGCTGGTTTGCCGCGCTGTTCTACCTTCCGCGCCTGTTCGTCTACCACGCCCAAAGCGAGGACACCATCAGCAAGGAACGCTTCAGCGTGATGGAGCGCAAGCTGTACCGCGGCATCATGGGCCCGGCGATGATCGCCAGCCTGGTGTTCGGCGGCTGGCTGATCTACCTCAACCCGGCCATCTTTCAATCCGGCGGGTGGATCCACGCCAAGTTGACTCTGGTAGTACTGCTCATCGGCTACCACCATATGTGCGGCGCGCAGGTAAAACGTTTCGCCCGTGGCGAAAACACCCGCAGCCATGTCTTTTATCGCTGGTTCAATGAAGTGCCAGTTCTGATATTGCTGGCTATCGTAATTTTGGTCGTGGTCAAACCGTTCTAATCTCTATTACTCGGGGTACTTCCAATGTCGCTGCCCGCTTCGCTCGAACACAGTCTGCGCCTGCCCGTCGTGGCTGCGCCGATGTTTCTGATCTCCAACCCGCAACTGGTGCTGGCCTGCTGCCGCAACGGGATCGTCGGCAGCTTCCCTGCCCTCAACCAGCGGGAAAGCAGCGGCTTCAAGGCGTGGCTGGAAGAAATCGAAGCGGGCCTGGCGCTGCTGGATAACCCGGCGCCCTATGCGGTCAACCTGATCGTGCACAACAGTAACCCGCGGGTGGAAGCTGACCTGGCGATCTGCGTCGAGCACAAGGTGCCGATCGTCATCACCAGCCTGGGCGCGGTGAAAGAATTGGTAGACGCGGTGCATAGCTACGGCGGCCTGGTATTCCACGATGTCACGACCCGGCGCCACGCCGAAAAGGCCGCTGAAGCCGGCGTCGATGGCCTGATCGCCGTTGCGGCGGGCGCAGGTGGCCACGCCGGCACCTGGAGCCCGTTCTCGCTGATCGCAGAAATCCGTCAGTTCTTCGACAAAACCCTGCTGCTCGCCGGTTGCCTGAACCACGGCCACGAAATCCTCGCCGCGCAACTGCTCGGCGCCGACCTGGCCTATTTCGGCACGCGTTTTATCGGCACCACCGAAAGCCATGCCCCGGATGCCTATAAAGAGATGCTGCTCACATCGCGCGCCGCCGACATCGTGCACACTCCAGCCGTCTCCGGTGTTCCCGCAAGCTTCATGCGCCAGAGCCTGGAAAATGCCGGTTTCGACCTCGCCGCGCTGCAAGGCAAGGGTGAAGTCAATTTTGGCTCCAAGCTCAAGCCACTCAACGACGAAGCCAAAGCCTGGAAGACCGTGTGGTCCGCCGGCCAGGGCGTCGGAGAGATTGATGATTTGCCCAGCGTCGATGAACTCGTGGCCCGCCTGGATGCCGAATACCGCAAGGCGCTCGAGCATGCGGCACAATTGCCTGAACGCTGGCCACGCTGATCCGCGATTCAAAGCCTGCTGATCAAGGCAGGCCTCCCCATTCAAGTGACAAGGATGCCCGCATGAGCGACAACCGTTTCAAGATTGTGTTTGATGGCGCATTGCTCCCGGGTGTCGAAAGCACCACCGCCAAGCTGAACCTCGCCGAGTTGTTCAAAAGTGATGTCGACGCGATCGAAAAGCTTTTCACCGGCCGCCCGGTCGCGCTGAAACGCGACCTTTCCCGCGCCGATGCCGAGACCTATCTGCAAGCGCTGAAAAACGCCGGGGTGGATGCGCGGATAGAAGAAGAGCAGCCGGTCGCCTTCAGCCTTGCCGAAACCCATGAAACGGACTCCGGC
>NZ_JACARS010000016.1:0-183260 GCF_013386485.1 Pseudomonas sp. P7758
GGCCGAAACCCTGATCGAAAAGGCGGAGGCAGGGCGTCCAGGGCGGCATCCCCACGCAGAGCGTGGGAACGATCCAAACCATGGTGGGAGCGGGCTTGCTCGCGAAGGCGTTGGTTCAGTCGATACATCTGTTGACTGACACACCGCCTTCGCGAGCAAGCCCGCTCCCACATTTGATTTGTGTCGCTCAGAAAATGGTCGGCAGGCTTATTTACGCTGCAACAACCCCGGGAACTGCGCTACCAGCTTCTGGTTGTTCAACGGCGCCCGGATAAACCCGCGCTGGGTGCCGTCCGGCCCGATCAGCGCGAGGTTGCCGCTGTGGTCGACGGTGTAGTTGGGCTTGCTGGTGTCTGCCGGAATAAACGGAATGCTCACCGCATTCGAAACCTTCTGCACATCGTCCACACTCGCACCGGTCAGGCCCTCGAACTGTGGATCGAAGTAGCCCAGGTACTGCTTGAGCTGCGCCGGTGTATCGCGGTTCGGGTCAACGCTGACCAAAATCACCTGCAACTTATCCACAACGTCTTTGGGCAGCTCGCTCTTGATCTGCCGCAGTTGGGCGAGGGTGGTCGGACAGATGTCCGGGCAGAAGGTGTAGCCGAAGAACAGCACGCTCCACTTGCCTTTCAGCTCGTTGACCACCACCGGCTGGCCGTCCTGGTTGGTCATGGTCACCGGTGGCAACTGGCGGCTTTGCGGCAGCAGGATGATGCCGGCATCGATCAAGGCCGTCGGGTCGCCCTGGCCTTTGCCACTCAGGACTTTGTTGACGGTCAGGCCCATGATCAACGCGACAATGGCCACCAGAATGAAGACAGTTTTTTGAGTTCGAGTCATAGGTTCAACAATAGGTAATGGTCTACGAGCAGGGCGATAAACAGCGCGAACAAGTACCAGATAGAGTACTTGAAGGTGTTGATCGCCGCGTGCGGCCGACTGCCACGGTACAGCACCCAGGCCCATTGCAGAAAGCGCCCGCCCAGAACCAGTGCGCACACCAGGTACAGCATGCCGCTCATGTGGATGACATAGGGCATCAGGCTGACCGCCAGCAAGGCGAAGGTGTAGAGCAGGATATGCACCTTGGTGTAGTGCTCGCCGTGGGTCACGGGCAGCATCGGGATGTCGGCCTTGGCGTATTCCTCCTTGCGGTGAATCGCCAGGGCCCAGAAGTGCGGCGGGGTCCAGGCGAAGATGATCAGCACCAGCAGCAACGGCTCGGCGCTGACGTGGCCAGTGACGGCAACCCAACCCAGCAACGGCGGCGCGGCGCCAGCCAGCCCACCGATGACGATGTTCTGCGGCGTCGCACGCTTGAGAAAGCCGGTGTAGATCACCGCATAACCCAACAGCGAGGCCAGGGTCAGCCAGGCGGCCAGCGGATTGGTAAACGCCAGCAACAGCGCCAGCCCGGCCACCGCCAGCACCATCGCAAAAACAAGCGCCGCCACAGGCGATACGCGCCCTTCCGCCAGCGGGCGCTTATGGGTACGCGCCATCAGCGCATCGATGCGCCGGTCCACCACATGGTTGACCGCCGCCGCGCCGCCGGCACACAGCGCGATCCCCAGGTTGCCGAAAATCAGCACCGGCCACGGTACCCCGGCGCGGGTGGCGAGGAACATGCCCACCAGCGAGGTGATGAGCATCAGCACCACCACTTTTGGCTTGGTCAGCTCCAGATAGTCACGCCAGATCGCCTGGCTGTGACGCTCGCTGATCAAGGTCGCCATGGCATCTCTCCTTTAATGGTTATGAGGCCCGACACGTGTTTACGCGGGCTGAAGCGCCAGCCGAACGGCAACTGATGTCGCACCCGAACCAGGCTGGTGCGGGCGTGGTAATTGACCAGCACCAGCGTCAGCAGCAACGCCGCGCCGCCGGCGTTATGCGCGACCGCAACCGGCAGCGGCAGGTGGAAGTACACGTTGCTCAGGCCCAGGCAGATTTGCGCCGCCAGGGCGATCAGCAACAGGCCGGCCAGGCGGGTCATGCCGACCACCTTGAGCTGCCAGGCCAGGCCCAGCAACACGACAGTGACCAGCAGCGCGCCAATCCGGTGGGTGAGGTGAATCGCCGTGCGCGCATCACTGTCCAGTTGCCCGCCGAGGTAATTGGGGCCGATATGCTGGGTCAGGTGAAAGCCATTGGCGAAATCCGCCGCCGGCCACCATTGCCCGTGACAGGTCGGCAGGTCGATACACGCCACGGCTGCGTAGTTGGAGCTGACCCATCCACCCAGCGCGATCTGGCCGATCACCAGCACCAGCCCGGCCGTGGCCCAATACTGCAAACGCCTGGGCACGATCAGCGCCGGCAATACGCCGGACAATCGCAGCGTCAGCAAGAACAGCAGGCTCAACGTCGCAAACCCGCCCAATAAATGCCCGGTGACCACTTGCGGCCAGAGCTTCAGCGTCACCGTCCACATGCCAAACGCTGCCTGGGCGAACACCACTGCCAACAGGAACAACGGCAGCTTCAACGGCTGGCCCGGATGATGCCGATGGGTCCACGCGCGCGCCGCCAGCAGCACGATCAACAGCCCGAGGGTGCCGGCGAAGTAACGGTGGGTCATCTCGTTCCAGCCCTTGTCCGCCTCGACCGGCGTGTCCGGGTAATGCAGTTCGGCATGGGCCAGCTGGGCTTCGCTTTTTGGCACGCTGATAAAGCCATAACAACCCGGCCAGTCCGGGCAACCGAGACCCGCGTGGGTGAGGCGGGTATAGGCGCCCAGCAGCACCACGATCAGGGCCAGCAGGGTGGCAAACAGCGCGAGGCGAAATCCAGGTTTGGCCATGACGGTGTCCTTATCCGATGTTCGACAGTTTCAGCAGCAGGCGCAGGTCGTTGAGCAGGTCCTTGCCCTTGACCCGGGCGTCGTAGCGCAGCACCAGGTTGCCGTGGGGGTCGACGATCCACAGCTGGGCATCGCCGCTGCCTTGGGCGGCGGCGTCTTTGTTGAAGGTCGACAGGTCCAGGGAATAGCGTTGCAGTTGCGGGTATTCGGCCTTGAGTTTGGCGTCATACGCGGTGCTGACCGGCTGCGCACTGGCCAGGGCGTGGCTGGCGCGGGAGGCATCACGGCCCAGGCCGATCTGGAGTTGGCGTGCGAGGTACACCAGTTGCTGGCAGTCGGCGGCGCAAGCGGTGGGCGCGGTGACCAGCAGTTGCCAGCGGTCTTCGTCAGCCTGCACGCCAATGTCGGCACGGGTCTGGCCATTGCCGATCATCTCGCCGTGGTAGCTGCGGCTGTCCGGCACCCAGAACTGCAATTTGTACATAAAGGTGGCGAGCACCATCGGGCCGACCACCATCAGCAGGATCAGGATCAGTTGCCAGCGGCCCTTGCGCCGATTGGGCGCTGCCGGCGCGTCAGACATGTTGAGTGGATTCATGGCCGCTCCCATGGCGCTTCTCCTTTTTTGTGTTGTGCCATCCGAGGTAGAGGTAAAGGCCGAACAGCGCCACCGCCATGGCGAACCACTGCACGGCGTAGCCCAGGTGTTTTTCCGGGCCCATGGCGACCACGGGCCAGCTGGTTTCGTAGGTGGCCGGGCCCGCTTCAGCCCGCACTTCATAGGCGAATCCGCTGCGACCCAACTCGGTCCACAGCGCTGCGGGATGCAGCGCGGTCAACAATCGTGGCCACTGTGCGCCCGCCGGATCGGCATGCAACTGGAAGGTCTCGCCAGGCGCCACATAGACCCAGGCGTCGAGATTCAACAGTTGTTCGGGAGTGGTGAAAACCGGCGGTGCACGGCGGTCCGGCCAGGGCAGCCAGCCACGATTGAGCAACAGCCACTCGCCGCTGGCCTGATCATGGAAAGGTTGCAGTAGCTCCACACCGACTTTGCCGTCGCGAAAGCGGTTATCCAGCAACACGCTGTGCTCGGCATCGAACTGCCCGCGCAAATGCACACGACGGAACGCCGGATCTTCGGTGGCCTGCAGTTGCGTACTGCTCATGGGCTCGGCAGCGCGGCGCTCGGCGTAAGTGTCCAGCAGCGCCTGTTTTTCGTGACCGCGAGACAGCTGCCAAAAGCCGAGAAATACCAGTAACGGCAGCAGCACGAGTACCACCAGCGTCGGCGCAATACCGGGGCGAAAGGGTTTCATGGCATTGCCGCAGAGGTCGGTGCTGCGCTGGCTATACTGAATCTCATTGCTCGCCCCCTCCAAAAAAGAGCCCCGGAGCCCACCATGCTCAAAGCAGCCATTGCCCTGATGCTGATTGCTACCGTCGTGAGCCTGTTCAGTGGCTTGTTCTTCCTGGTCAAGGACGAGGGCAACTCCAACCGCCTCGTCACTGCCTTGACCGTGCGTGTGGTGCTGGCCGTGATCACCCTGGGGTTGATCACCTGGGGTTTCTTCAGCGGCCAACTGGTATCTCATGCGCCCTGGTGAAACACCTCAAAGCACGTAAACGAAGAAAAACAGCCCGATCCACACCACGTCCACAAAGTGCCAATACCAACTGGCCGCCTCGAACCCGAACTGGTGTTCGTTGTTGAAATGCCCCTTCAGGATGCGCATCAGCATCACAAACAAAATGATCGTGCCGATGGTCACGTGGGCACCGTGGAAGCCGGTGAGCATGAAGAAGGTCGCGCCGTACACGCCGGAGCCCAGGGTCAGGCCCAACTCCTTATAGGCATGGATGTATTCCTCGGCCTGGAACCCGAGAAACGCCCAACCCAGCAACACGGTGATCGCCAGCCAGATCTTCAGTGCGCCGCGATGGCCTTTGCGCAAGGCATGGTGGGCGATAGTGATGGTCACGCTGGAGCTGACCAGCAAGATCGTGTTGATCAGCGGCAAGCCCCACGGGCTGATGGTGCCCTTGGGCGCCGGAAACATTTTCGGGTCGGGATTGTTCAGCAGCGGCCAAGCAAATTCGAAGTTCGGCCACAGCATGTGCGCGATGCCCTTGTGGCCTTCGCCCGCCAACCACGGCGCCGACATGTGCCGCACATAAAACAGCGCACCGAAAAACGCGATGAAGAACATCACTTCGGAAAAGATGAACCAGGTCATGCCCCAGCGAAAGGAGCGGTCCATCTGCGAACTGTACAAACCGGCGCGACTTTCCTTGATCACCGCGCCGAACCAGCCAAACATCATGTAGGCCAGCAGCAAGCCACCGACGAAAAAGATCAGCGGGCCGTGGGATTCCGGGCGTGCGGCCTTCAAATCGTTGAACCAGGTCGCCAATCCGAACACCGTGATCAGCATCCCCAACGTAGCAATTATTGGCCATTTGCTTTGCGCTGGTACGTAGTACGTATCATGAGTCGACATGTATTCGTTCTCCTAATCGAGCCTGCAAGCAACGCCTAGCCGCCGGTATGGACAGCCACGGGCGGTTGGCGCGCGGTGATATCGAACAGCGTGTACGCCAGGGTCAAATGCTTCACATCCTTGGGCATGTCGCGGTCGACAATGAAGCGCACCGGCATCTCTATGCGCTGACCTGGCTGTAGCACTTGCTGGGTGAAGCAAAAACACTCGGTCTTGTGGAAGTACATCGCCGCCTCGGCCGGCGAAATGCTCGGCACCGCCTGGGCGGTCATCGGCTTGTCGGTGGGGTTGTAGGCCACGAACAGCATCTCGGTGACTGCGCCGGGATTGACCACCACCTCGTCGGCCTTGGAGTGGAATTCCCAGACCATATCGATGGCATTGGTGGACAGGAACTGCACCCGCACCTGCCGCGTCGGGTCCACCACCTGCTCGCCTTCGTACTGCCCGGCGGTCTTGCCATTGATGCCGAACGCCTTGCACATCACGTCGTAGATCGGCACCAGGGCAAACCCGAAGGCGAACATCGCCACCACCAGGATCAGCAGGCGCGTGACCAGGCGCTTGATAGGCACGGACTCAAGCATGGCGGCCACCTGCGAATGAATGTTCTGCGAATGGCCTTTCTGTGGGCGCTGGCTTGCCTGCGATGCTGGCAACTCGGTCTTTCAGGTACACCGAAGTGATGCCATCGCAGGCAAGCCAGCTCCCACAGGATAGGGAGGTGTTCATTTGACCTCCGGTGGCGTGGTGAAGGTGTGGTACGGCGCGGGCGAAGGAATGCTCCACTCCAGCCCTTCGGCGCCATCCCACGGCTTGGCCGGCGCAGGCGGGCCGCCACGGATGCACTTGATGACGATGAACAGGAAGAAGATCTGCGTCGCGCCAAAGGTGAAGGCACCGATGGAAGAGACCATGTTGAAGTCGGCGAACTGCAGGTTGTAGTCCGGCACCCGACGCGGCATGCCGGCAAGCCCTACGAAGTGCATCGGGAAGAACGCCATGTTCATCCCCACGAACGACAGCCAGAAGTGCAGCTTGCCCAGGGTTTCGTCGTACATGTGGCCGGTCCATTTCGGCAGCCAGTAGTAGGCCGAGGCGAAGATCCCGAAGATCGCCCCAGGCACCAGTACGTAATGGAAGTGCGCCACCACGAAGTAGGTGTCGTGGTACTGGAAATCCGCCGGGGCGATGGCCAGCATCAGCCCGGAGAAACCGCCGATGGTGAACAGAATCACGAAGGCCACCGCGAACAGCATCGGCGTCTCGAAGGTCAGCGAGCCTTGCCACATGGTGCTGACCCAGTTGAACACTTTCACGCCCGTGGGCACCGCGATCAGCAGCGTGGCGTACATGAAGAACAGCTCGCCCACCAGCGGGATGCCCACCACGAACATGTGGTGCGCCCACACGATGAACGACAGGAACGCGATGCTCGCCGTGGCGTACACCATCGAGGTGTAGCCGAACAGCGGCTTGCGCGAGAAGGTTGGGATGATCGAGCTGACGGCACCGAACGCCGGCAGGATCATGATGTACACCTCGGGGTGGCCGAAGAACCAGAACACATGCTGGAACAACACCGGGTCACCGCCACCGGCGGCACTGAAGAAGCTGGTGCCGAAGTGGATGTCCATCAGCATCATGGTCACGCAGCCCGCCAGCACCGGCATCACCGCGATCAGCAGGAAGGCTGTGATCAGCCAGGTCCAGACGAACAGCGGCATTTTCATCAACGTCATGCCGGGAGCGCGCAGGTTGAGGATGGTGGCGATGACGTTGATCGCGCCCATGATCGAACTGATGCCCATCAAGTGGATGGCGAAGATGAAGAACGTCACGCTTTCCGGCGCGTAGGTGGTGGAGAGCGGGGCGTAGAAGGTCCAGCCGAAGTTCGGCCCGCCGCCAGGCATGAACAGGGTGGAAACCAGCATCAGGAACGCCGCCGGCAACAGCCAGAAACTGAAGTTGTTCATGCGCGGCAGGGCCATGTCGGGCGCGCCGATCATCAACGGGATCATCCAGTTGGCCAGGCCGACAAACGCTGGCATCACCGCACCGAACACCATCACCAGGCCGTGCATGGTGGTCATCTGATTGAAGAACGCCGGCTCGACGATCTGCAAACCCGGCTGGAACAGCTCGGCACGGATCACCATGGCAAACGAGCCACCAAGCAGGAACATGCAGAAGCTGAACCACAGGTACATCGTGCCGATGTCTTTGTGGTTGGTGGTCAGTACCCAACGCATCAGGCCCTTGGCGGGGCCGTGAGCGTGGTCACCGGCATGACCGTGGTCATCGATCACAGCGCTCATGGCCTTTCTCCTGCGAACGAGTGGGCGGGACGGTTCAGGGAATATGCAATGAAGGAAGTCATTTGCTTTCCGCCTGTTTCAGAGCCAGCACGTCTTTAGGTGTGACCATGTCGCCTTTGTTGTTGCCCCAGGCGTTACGTTCATAGGTCACGACCGCCGCGATATCGACTTCCGACAGTTGCTTGCCGAACGCCGCCATGGCGGTGCCGGGCTTGCCGAAGTACACGCGGTGCAGGTGGTCTTCCTTGGGCCCGGTGGCAATCGGCGAGCCCTTGAGCGCCGGGAACATCGGCGGCAGGCCCTGGCCTTCGGCCTGGTGACAGGCGACGCAGGTGGTGTGGTAGATCTTGTCGCCACGGGCCACCAGCTCATCCAGGGTCCATTCCTTGGAGGTCAGCTCCTTGAGCTTGGCCGCCTCTTCCTTACGCTCGCCGAGCCAGGTGTCGTAGTCGGCCTTGGATTTGACCTCCACCACGATGGGCATGAAGCCGTGGTCCTTGCCGCACAGTTCAGCGCACTGGCCGCGATAGATGCCGGGCTTTTCGATGCGGGTCCAGGCCTCGTTGACGAAGCCGGGAATCGCATCACGCTTCACCGCAAACGCTGGCACCCACCAGGAGTGAATCACGTCCGCAGCGGTCACCAGGAAACGCACCTTGGCACCCACCGGCAGCACCAGCGGCTGGTCGACTTCCAACAGGTAATGCTCGCCTTTGACGGCCTGGTTATGGATCTGCTCGGCGGGCGTGGCCAGGTTGCTGAAGAACTCGACATCCTGGCCCAGGTATTTGTAATGCCACTTCCATTGGTAGCCGGTGACCTGGATGTCGATATCCGACTCAGTGCTGTCGTAGATGTTGATCAGCGTCTTGGTGGCCGGAATGGCCATCGCCACCAGGATCAGCAAGGGCACCACGGTCCAGAGAATCTCCACCGTCGTACTCTCGTGGAACTTGGCTGCCACCTGTCCCGTGGAGCGCCGGTGAACGATCATCGACCAGAACATCGCGCCAAACACGACGATGCCAATCGCCACACAAATCCAGAAAATGGTCATGTGCAGGTCAAACACGGCGTGACTGACTTCAGTGGCCCCTGGCGCCATATTCGTTGTCCAGGCGGCTTGCGCCTGGCCGAATACTGACCACAACAGGAGGCCCATCCAAACATGTGGATGTCGCGTCATTGCGGGTTCCCCTTATCATTCTTGTTATCCCGCCGGTTTGCACCTGCGGCCAAGGGAGCGGCTTCCATACTGCTTACAACCGCCAGGCCTTGCCTGCTCATGCAGTCGGGCGTCATCAGCTAATTGCGTACAAAATCGAGTATAGACAGCGACCGCCACCCCGCAATGTGATCGGGCAAATGAACGAAAATGAGGAAACGGACCACACAACAGGACCGGTGGCGCGCGTTATCCGACGAACGATGGCAATTTGATATAACGCCAGCGCATAACCATGAAATAATTATGACAAATGCGTCTTAGGCTCTCGTATAAACGAGCTACCTTATGCTCTCCCTATTTCCTACGCCTGCATCACTGGAGCTTTCATGAACACCGCCGCATTGCGCGAGCAGATTTCCCGTGCCCATCAACACGAATCCAGCACTGGCCAGCTTGCTCAGCAGCTGGAAGTCCAGTTACCGCACCTGCACCCGGCGATTTCCGTGCCTGACGTCGACGCCAAGGGCGTGATGACGCGTTTTGTAAGCGCCTACATCGACCAGGTCCCCGATCTGCTGGACGCGGCCAACGATGTCGCCCGCGAAGCCGGTATTGAAAGCCAGATCAAACCGGTGCTGAAAATCGCCGAGCATTTCTTCCTGCAGCCGCCGGCGATCCTGGCCGGGCATGAAGGCCTGGACGGTTTGCTGGATGAGGCTTACCTGGCGCATCGCCTGGTGGAAGAGGTCAACGATCTGTATATCAAGCACTTCGGCCAGCCGTTGATTCCGCTGGATACCACTGTGGCGAACGTGATTGCCCACCAATTGATCGGCGAGGCGTTTGCCAATCAGCTGGATGAGGCGGTGCACCACGCGGTGGATGAGATGCTTAACGAAGAGAGTTTTGCCCTGGAGTCGGTCGAAGCCTACCGCGACAAGCTCAAGAGCCCGGACACGGAAGCGGCGTGGAAGCGCTGGCCGTGCCTGTCGCGGCAGTTGGGCGTGGGTCTTGAGCTGGACCAGCCAGCTTAGATTTGCCGGCTTGCAAAGATCCAATGTGGGAGCGGGCTTGCTCGCGAAAGCGGTGTATCAGAAACACATTCAGTGACTGACACTGCGCCTTCGCGAGCAAGCCCGCTCCCACATTTTGATCCGGTTTCGTCAGCCAACAGACGGCGCCGAGCCTATTCCGGTCGTCGTTCTTACCCGTCCTTCCAACCTGCGCTTCAACCCCCGCGCCTCGATCATCAGCTTCGAGCCCTTGGCCGCATTGGCCCGACCCCATTCCTCCAATAGCTCAAGGCAGGAGTGGTCGATATAACTCAGGTTACTGAGCGGCACATGCAAGGTGGTCCCGGCGGGTACCGTCGACAGCACCTGGGTCAATGCAGGCACCTTGAGAAAGGTCCCGGCCCCCGTCAATCGCAGCTCCATCTCGCCCTCCTGCGGCAGGTCGATCAGGCTTATCTTCAAGCGTGAGGCCTTGAACGCCAGCTTCACCAGCGTCAACCCGAAGCCCACCAACACACCCGTCAGCAGGTCGGTAAAGATGATCGCCAGCGCCGTCGCCGCGTAGGTAAACATCGGCATTCGCCCGTAGCGCGCCAGGCCACGAAACGCCTTCATGTCCACCAGCTTGATCCCGGTGTACACCAGCACACCCGCCAGGCTTGCCACCGGAATGCTTTGCAGCACACTGGACAGCAACAGCACGAACGCCAGCAGCCACAAGCCGTGGAACATCGCCGACAAACGCGTGGTAGCGCCGGCCTGGACGTTGGCCGAACTGCGCACGATCACACCGGTCATCGGCAGGGCGCCGACCAGGCCACACAGCATGTTGCCCACGCCTTGTGCCGACAATTCCTTGTCGAAGTCGGAACGCTGGCCACTGTGCATACGGTCGACTGCCGCCGCCGAAAGCAGCGTTTCAGCGCTGGCGATAAATGCCACGGCGAAGGCCGCGATCAACAGATTGGGATCCGCCAGGTTCAACAGGTCGCTGGGGCGCAGCCAATCGATGGCATCCGCGAGGTTTTCCGGCACCTCCACCCGCTTGACCTGCAACGCCAGCACCAGGCTGGTGACTGTCGCCAAACCCACGCCGAGCAGGGCGCCGGGGACGAAGCGCAGCTTTTGCGGGCGGAACTTGTCCCACAGCCACATCACCATAATCGTCGACAGCCCGAGCAAACCGGCCTGCCAGCCGAGCCCGCCGCCCAATGTGGGGATCGCCTGGATCAGTGCCGCAGGGAAGCCGGCGAGGTTATCCAGCCCCGAGGGCTTTGGCACACCGTCGAGCATCACGTGTACTTGCGACAGGACAATCAGCACCCCGATCCCTGCCAGCATCCCGTACACCACTGCAGGCGCAGTCACGCGGAACCAGCAGCCCAGGCGCAAACGCCCGGCCACCAATTGCAGGAAGCCCGCCAGCAACAGGATCGGCCCGAGCATGGCCATGCCATGCTGGCGAACCAGTTCAAACACCAACACCGCCAAACCTGCCGCCGGACCGCTGACTTGCAACGGCGACCCCGCCAGCCAACCGACCACCAGGCCACCGATGATCCCGGTGATCAAGCCTTTGGCCGGAGGCATTCCGGACGCGATGGCGATCCCCATGCACAGCGGCAGGGCGACCAGAAACACAACCACGGAAGCCAGCAGCTCCCGTGGCAGCACAGCTTTCAATTGAGCAGCACGCATAATGACTCTCCCGAGGCATTCGCCGGGCGTGGCAAGGCCTGGCTGCTCGAATGGCAGCCATCGCGTTACCCGACAGGGGATTGTTTTAGAAGCGCGCTTTAGGCGTCGCGGATGGAATCGGCTGGGTACCGTTCAAGGGCAGGAACGCTGCCTGATCCGCATCGTAGGCCCTGATTTCGCTGGTCTCGATGTCGTAGACCCAGCCATGGATAAACAAATGCCCGTTGGCCATGCGCGAGGCCACGGAGGGATGAGTGCGCAGGTGCTGCAGTTGGGCGATCACGTTTTCTTCGGTCAGCACGTGCATGCTTTCGTGTTCGTTGGCGCAATCGCAGTTGTCCTGGACCATGGTCTTGGCGACTTCGGCGTGGCGCAGCCAGGCCTTTACCGTGGGCATTTTTTCCAGGCTTTGGGGGTTGAGCACCGCGCGCATGGCGCCGCAGTCGGAGTGGCCGCAAATGATGATGTGCTGCACACCAAGGGCCAGTACCGCGTACTCGATAGCCGTTGAAACACCGCCGTTCATCTGCCCATAAGGCGGCACGACGTTACCGACGTTACGGGTCACGAACAAATCCCCAGGGGAGCTATGGGTGATCAGTTCGGGAACGATGCGCGAGTCGGCGCAGGTAATGAACATCGCCCGCGGGCTCTGGGCCGTGGCGAGTTTTTTGAAGAGCTCTTCCTGCTGGGGGAAGATCTCGTTATGGAAATGCAAAAAGCCTTCAACGATGTGCTGCAGCGCTGCATCGGCGGATTCCGCCTCGTGAGGGGCTGAAGCCGACGCAGCCAACGGCTGTTTATCCTTGTCACTCATAATTCATCCTCTTGGTTGGAGCAGGGGAGTTTTCCAGTGCGGCCGGCGCCCAAACTGAAGCGCCAACTCATTAGTCACTCGATGAACAAGGTACCCGCCGAAACTTAACTCAAACTGAATGAGCCGCTCTAGATCGGGGCTTTCAGTGATATCAAAACGCGACTATTGCTACAGAAAAGTATGCTTATCCGGCAGTTTACAATAAAGCCATCTGTCTGCCCGGCGGACAAAACGCCGTGCAGTCCAGATTAAACCCTTCCCGCCGGTTGAGCCCCAATCGTTTGATCGCCTTGGCGAAACGTTGCGCCAGCAAATCGGCAAACGGCCCTTCGCCACGCATGCGTACACCGAAGCGGCTGTCGTAGACCTCACCGCCGCGCACCTGCCGCACCAGGCTCATCACATGGGCCGCGCGCTGCGGGTAATGGGCCGACAGCCATTCCTCAAACAGCGGCGCCACTTCCAAAGGCAAACGCAGCATCATGTACGCCGCACTCTGTGCCCCCGCGGCATGAGCTTCGGCCAGCAGGCTTTCCAGCTCGCTGTCGTTGATCATCGGGATCATCGGCGAACACAGCACGCCCACCGGGATCCCCGCCTCACGCATCACCCGGATCGCCCGCAGCCGGGCCTTGGGCGCAGCCGTGCGCGGTTCGAGGATGCGCTTGAGTTCATCGTCCAGGCTGGTGAGGCTGATCATCACCGCCACCAGCCGCTGCTGCGCCAACTCGGTCAGCAGGTCGAGGTCCCGCAGGATCAGCGAGCCCTTGGTAATGATCGTCACCGGATGACGGTAGCGCAGCAGCACTTCGAGGGTTTGCCGGGTGATCTTGTACTCGCGCTCGATGGGCTGGTACGGGTCGGTGTTGGAGCCCAGGTTGATCGGCGCGCAGGTGTAGCCCGGTTTCGACAGTTGCTGCTCAAGCACGTCGGCGGCGTTGGTCTTGGCGATCAGCTTGGTTTCGAAGTCCAGCCCCGGCGACAGGTCCCAATACGCGTGACTGGGCCGCGCATAGCAGTAGATACAACCATGCTCGCAGCCGCGATACGGGTTGATCGCCCGGTCAAACGGGATATCCGGCGAGCTGTTGCGGGTAATGATGGTTTTCGCGGTTTCGATACGGACTTCGGTGCCCTGGGTCTGTGGCACTTCCTGATACCAACCGTCGTCTTCCGCCACGCTGACGGTGGGCGCAAAACGGTTGTGCAGGTTGGTGGCCGTGCCGCGCCCGCGAGGCGGCAAAGGGACATTCATAGTCAGACCTCATAAACTGTATCCATATACAGTATTCGAGAAGATCGCTTTTCACCAGCACCACTGGGCGGCGCGGTCTAGCATCGACCTTCGCACGAACGGAATGACACCTTCCTACATGTAACCAAACAAGAAATAAATCGCGACATATGTGACATGGATAAAGTTATTAACACATCGCTATGATCACAACTTAACTCATTACCACCTACAGGATATTTATGTCTCAGGATGAACTACGCTTTACATGCGAAGACTTTGAAAAAGATAACAGCCCGGAAGTATTAATGGAGCGCTTTACCGACGGTAAACTGTCCTACGCCATGTATGCCTCTTCCTCCAACAGGGACGGGCACTACGACACCACATCCTCCACCACCGACCTGGATAACGACGGCGACTTCGATGAACAGGACAAGACCATCTTCCTGAACATGGCGAATAGCTTTGTAAAAACCTGCGCCCCTCGATAATTAATGGGCTAGTTGCCAGGCTTATATATAAAACTATAAACCTGGCAACTGACACTACTTCTCTGAAGTTTGATCAGCTTCGGTAGTTACTGCATCTTTTCGCAAGTCTTTCACTTGCGAAGCCTTTACAGGCTCTCCCCTATTACCCCAACTGCCCCGAACGAAACTGACCACATCCGCCACCTCCTGATCCGACAGCCGCCAGGCAAACGCCGGCATGGTGAAGGTCGAAGGTGCCGTATGCGTCGCCGGCAACGTGCCGCCGTTCAACACGATGTTGATCAACGAGGTGGCATCCGCCGTCTGCAATACCGGGTTGCCCGCCAGCGCCGGGAACACGCGGGTGTAGCCGTGGCCGTCGGTACGGTGGCACGCCGCGCAGTTGTCGATGTACACCGAGGCACCCGGCTTGCTGTCATCGCCCTTCCACAGCGCGTCGGCGACCTGCTTGTCGTACTGATGCGGCTGATCCTTGGGATCCACCGCCGGCAGGGTCTTGAGGTAACGGGCGATAGCCGTCAGGTCCTCTTCCGACATGTACTGCATGCTGTGTACTACAACGTCGCTCATGCCGCCAAACACCGCGCTGCGATCACTGCGCCCGGTCTTGAGGAATTGCACCAGTTGCTCCTCGCTCCAGCTACCCAGGCCGTCCTTGTGGTCGCCCCGCAGGCTCTTGGCAATCCAGCCTTCCAGCGGCGCACTGCCGGACAGGAAAGCGCTGCCATCCGACGCACTCAGGGATTTTTCCTGCATGGTCAGGGCCCGTGGTGTGTGGCAAGCGCCGCAGTGGCCGAGGCCTTCCACCAGATACGCGCCACGGCTGATCACCGGATCGGCGCCCGCCTGGGCCTTGTAGTCCTCGACCTTGGGCGCAAACATCCAGCGCCATCCGGCCAACGGCCAGCGCATGCTCAACGGCCAGGGAATGTCGCTGTCCTTGTTCGCCTGCGCCACCGGCTCCACGCCCTTCATGAAGTACGCGTACAGCGCCTGCATGTCGCTTTCGCTGACCCGCGCGTAAGACGGGTAGGGCATCGCCGGGTAAAGGGTACTACCGTTCTTCGCGACGCCATGGCGCACGGCCTGGTCGAAGTCTTCGAAGCTGTAGTCGCCCAGGCCGGTTTTGTCCGGGGTGATGTTGGTGGAGTAGAGGGTGCCGATCGGGGTTTCCATCGGCAGGCCGCCGGCGAACGGCTTGCCACCCTTGGCGGTGTGGCAGGCCACGCAGTCACCGGCGCGAGCCAGGTATTCACCCTGTTTGACCAGGTCGGTTTCAGCCGCACTCACCGAGCAGCTGCTGAACAAAGCCAGGGACGCGATAACAAATGCTTTCATGGTCATCGCTCCTTATGCCTGAACCAGTGGGCCGGGGTTTTTCAGGTACTGCTCGCGAATTGCCCGCGCCGACCAGTAGGTCAATGCCGCCACCAGGCCCGTAGGGTTGTAGCCCAAGCCTTGTGGGAACGCGGAAGCGCCCGGGACAAACACGTTGTGTACGTCCCAGCACTGCAGGTAGCGGTTCAAGGCACTGGTTTTCGGGTCGGTGCCCATGATCGCGCCACCGTTGAGGTGGGTGGTCTGGTAGGACGCGGTGTTGAAGTGCTCGCCCACCTTTTTGCCCAGCAAGGCAATCGCCTTGGGGTTCATCGCTTCGGCGATCTTGCTCATTTTTTCGACCATGAAGCGGTTCATCTTGATGTCGTTTTCCTGCCAGTCGAAGGTCATGCGCAGCAGCGGCAGGCCGTAGGCATCGCGGTAAACCGGGTCCAGGTCGAGGTAGTTGCCACGGTAGGATTGGTGGGCGCCATGGGCATCCATCGACACCTGGTGAGTGTAGTAATCAGCCGTGGCGCGCTTCCACGCACTGCCCCAGGCCGGCGTGCCCGGCGGGTTGGAGGTACCCGCAATCGGCCGGCTGCCCGCCTGGTTGACCCACATCGGCGAGCCGCCCACAAAGCCGTGCGGCCCATGGTCGAAGTTGTCGGCGTTGAAGTCATCGACCGCCACGCCATTGCCGCCGGCACCGATGAAGTTGTTGGTGTGCACGTCCTTGTCGAAGAACGCCTTGATGGTGGCCATGTTCTGGTAGGCGAAGTTGCGGCCCACCACGCCCTCACCGGAGATCGGGTCGTAGGGTTTGCCGATGCCCGACAGCAGCATCAGGCGCACGTTGTTGAACTGGAAGGAACCGAGGATCACCAGGTCCGCCGGCTGCTCGCATTCTCGCCCCTGGGCGTCGACATACGTCACGCCGGTCGCCTTGCTCCTGGTGCTGTCGAGATTGACCTTCAGCACGTGGGAATTGGGCCGCAGTTCGAACTTGGGTTCCTGGCGCAAGGCCGGCAGGATGTTCACGTTCGGCGAAGCCTTGGAATACATGTAGCAGACATAACCGCTGCAGAAGCCGCAGAAGTTGCACGGGCCCATCTGGGCGCCGTAAGGGTTGGTGTACGGCCCCGATGTATTCGCGGAAGGCAGGTTGTAGGGCTTGTACCCCACGGCCGTGGCGGCCTTCTGGAACAGCTGTGCGGAGACTGTGTTCTTCTGCGATTCCAGCGGGAAGTGATTGGAGCGATCCGGTGCGTAAGGGTTGCCGCCCTTGCCTTCGCCCACCAACTGGCCTTTCACCGTCCAGGCTTGCCCGGAGGTGCCGAAGACTTTCTCGGCATAGTCGAAGAATGGTTCCAGCTCTTCATAGCTGACGCCGAAATCCTGGATGGTCATGTCCTTGGGAATGAAGTTTTTCCCGTAGCGCTCTTCGTAATGGCTACGCATGCGCAACTCGATCGGGTCCACCCGAAAGTGCACGCCGGACCAGTGCAGGCCTGCACCGCCGACACCGTTGCCAGGCAGGAAAGCGCCCAGTTGGCGGTTGGGCATCGCCACGTCATTCACGCTATGGCGAATGGTCACGGTTTCCTTGGAGATGTCCTGGAAGAGCTTTTTACGCACGCTGTAGGTCAGTTCGTCGATGACCTGGGGATAGTTGCCGTCCGGGTAGGTGTCCTGCATCGGGCCGCGCTCCAGCGCTACCACGTTGAGGCCAGCTTCCGTCAGCTCCTTGGCCATGATCGCGCCGGTCCAGCCAAAGCCGACAATCACTGCATCCACTTTCTTCATGATGGTCGCCACGTTTACGCCCTCTCGCCACGGATCGAAACAGCCGGGAAGGGGTATTGCTCGTTGCGTTCAACCCAATCCATGAAATCGGCGCGGGCGCCGGGGAAGCCGATCATGGTCCAGCCGACCATGCCTTTGTTGCCACCGTGGACCGGGTCGCAAAAGAACCCTTCCTTGGTGTTTTGCAGCAACAGATTGAAGAAAATCTTCGGCGGGACGCTGTCGAACTGCGCGTCGCCGGCCTCCAGGCGCTGCAACAACTTTTCCTGGGTAGCGCTGTCTTGCTCGGCAAATAGCTTACCGTTCATCGCTTTCGACCAGGCATCCGTGGCAGCGATGCCCAGGCGATAGATCTCCTTGGGCACCAATTTGCTCTGCCAGCCCATTTCAGGCGGCGCGTCGGCATTGAACGGGCCTTGCATGAACCACAGGGCACCCGCCGCGTACGGCGTGTTCATCTGACGGTCGATGTATTCCGGCGCGCCGGCTTCCAGGGCGCCTGGGCCCTGGTCGTCCGCCGGGATCAGGCGCGCAACGGCCGCGTTGATAAAGGCCCATTCCTCGGCAGTGAAATAGCTCGGCTCATAGGCCTTGCTGCTGACGGGCGCCTTCTCCGGGCTGGCTTGAGCCGGTTCGGGAACCGCCATCAGCATCGAACCGCCCAGGCCCGTGCTGGCGACAGTGACCACGGGGATCAAGGTCAAGGATTTGCGTAAAAACTCACGCCGGGGGTTGTCTTGATCTTGATCAGACATGGTGGCACCTCATCATGTGGTCACGGATTTATCAGCCGCTTCGAGGAACGACTTATAGTTTTGGCAGTAAATGGGATCCAAAGGACCCAAGGGGATAGAACACAGCAGCAATCAATAGTTACAAAGGATAGCAGGCTAAGGATTGGGGAAAATCGTTTCAGCGCGAAAAAATCTGCCCGGAGCCGGCTTATTCACGATTCTTTGACGAGTACCTCACACGGCATTGACCCCCTGTAGGCGAATCTGGGCCCCATCAGCCCCTTCCCTATTCGGTTACATCGCGCATGTTCAAGAATCAATTGCTGCCTGCCGTCAGCCTCGTGTTCATGGCGCTGTTCACCACCGCACCGTCCCAGGCCGAAGAGCTCACGCCCATTCGTTCGTTGGAATGGGCCCAGCCGGTGGGCAATCAATACAACCTGTATCAGATGACGCCCACGCTCTATCGCAGCGCGCTGCCGGATAGCGGTGCTGTTCCTGTATTGGAACAGCTCAAGATCGGTACGGTGATCAACTTTCTGCCCGAGTCCGATGCCAAGTGGCTGAAATCACCCGGTATCAACCAGGTGCAATTGTCCTATCGCACCAACCATGTCGATGACGCCGATGTGCTCGCAGCGTTGCGTGCGATTCAGGATGCCGAAGCCAACGGCCCGGTGCTGATGCACTGCAAACACGGCTCCGACCGCACTGGCCTGGTGGCGGCGATGTATCGGGTGGTGATTCAGGGATGGAGCAAGGAAGATGCGCTGAACGAAATGACCTTGGGCGGCTTTGGCGCCAGTAGCGGCTTCAAGGACGGCGTTCGCTACATGATGAGGGCCGATGTCGACAAGTTACGCACCGCACTGGCCAACGGCGAATGCAGCACCAGCGCCTTTGCACTGTGCTCGATGAAAAGCTGGCTGAATACCGCGGACAACGCCAAAGACCCGGCCGAGGAAAAAACCGCCTGGGTGGTCGCTCCCTGAGCCATCAACCCAGGGAGCGCTTCTCGGTCAGTCTTTTTTCAGCTTCGGATTAGGGAAGAACTGCACCGCTTGCACCTTGGGGTCCGGTGCTTTCAACGCCGACGTATTGACCCGCGTACCCAATTCCTTGGGCACTGACAGACCTTGTTCATTCAGCGTGTCGGAATAGCCGCAAGCCACGCATTCGCGGTGCGGAACATCGTCCTCGCTCCACATCATCAACTTGTCCGGCTCGCTGCACGCCGGGCAGACTGCCCCGGCGATAAAGCGTTTTTTGGTTTTCACAGGTGCTTCACTCATGCTGCCGCGTCCTCACTCAGGCCGCTGTGGCGCAAGAGTGCGTCAATCGACGGCGCCCGTCCGCGGAAATCGACGAACAGCACCATCGGTGCCTGGGAACCGCCACGGGCCAGGATCGCCTCGCGGAACGCTCGGCCAGTCTCGGCATTGAGTACGCCATCTTCTTCGAACTTGGAAAAGGCATCGGCCGACAGCACTTCCGCCCACTTGTAGCTGTAGTAACCCGCGGCGTAACCGCCAGCGAAGATATGCGCGAAGCTGTTGGGGAAGCGGTTGTAGGCGGGCGGACGCATCACCGACACCTCATCACGCACACCTTCCAGCACCTGCAGCACGCTGCGGCCATCGCCGTGGGTAGCGTGCAGCTCGAAGTCGAACAGCGAGAACTCCAACTGGCGAACCATCATCAGGCCGGACTGGAAGTTCTTCGCCGCGAGCATTTTTTCCAGCAGGTCCTGAGGCAGCGGCTCACCGGTTTCATAGTGACCGGAAATCAGCGCCAGGCCTTCCGGCTCCCAGCACCAGTTTTCCATGAACTGGCTCGGCAACTCCACCGCATCCCAGGCCACGCCGTTGATGCCGGACACGCCGGCGTGCTCGACACGGGTCAGCAGGTGGTGCAGGCCGTGGCCGAATTCGTGGAACAGCGTGGTCACTTCATTGTGGGTCAGCAGGGCAGGCTTGCCGCTGTCGGCCGGGGTGAAGTTGCACACCAGGTTGGCCACCGGGCTTTGCAGCACGCCATCAACCGTGCGGCGACGGTCTCGGGCGCCGTCCATCCAGGCACCCCCACGCTTATTGGCGCGGGCATACAGGTCGAAAAAGAAGCGGCCGACGTGCTGGCCGTTTTCCTTGATTTCGAACAGGCGAACATCCGGGTGCCAGGTGTCGAAGCCTTTCTGCTCGGCGATCTCGATGCCATACAGGCGTTGCACGATGGCGAACAGGCCGCTGAGTACCTTGTCGATCGGGAAGTAGGCGCGCAGGGCTTCCTGGGAAACGCTGTAACGCTGCTCACGCAGTTTTTCGCCGTAGAAACCGCTGTCCCAGCTTTGCAGGTCCGCGCAGCCTTGTTCGGCGGCATAGGCCTTGAGCTGTTGCAGGTCCTGGGTGGCAAACGGCTTGCTGCGCTTGGCCAGGTCACGCAGGAAGCTCAGCACCTGGTCGCTGGACTCGGCCATTTTGGTGGCCAGGCTCAGCTCGGAGAACGAGGCGAAGCCCAGCAGTTGCGCCAGCTCCTGACGCAGGTCGAGGATCTGTTCCATGACCGGGCCGTTATCGTTCTGACCGGCATTCGGGCCTTGGTCCGACGCGCGGGTGCAGTAGGCTGCGTAGATTTCTTCACGCAGGGCGCGGTCGTGGGCGTAGGTCATCACCGCGTAGTAGCTTGGGAATTCCAGGGTGATCAGCCAGCCGTCGAGGCCCTTGGCCTGGGCAGCCGCAGCCATTTGCGCCTTGGAGGAATCGGTCAGGCCGGCGAGGGTTGCTTCGTCAGTGACGTGCTTGGTCCAGGCCTGGGTGGCATCGAGCAATTGGTTGGAGAACTTGCTGCCCAGTTCGGAGAGCTTGCTCTGCACTTCGGCATAACGCTTTTGCTGTTCAGGCGGCAAATCGATACCCGACAGACGGAAGTCCCGCAGGGAGTGTTCCAGGATGGTTTTTTGCGCCACGTCGAAGCCGGCGGCTTCCGGGCTGTTGGCCAGGGCGTCGAAGGCCTGGAACAACTCGCGGTTCTGGCCCATCTCGGTGGAGTAGGCGCTCAGTGCCGGCAGGCACGCCTCGTAGGCTTCCCGCAGTTCGGCGCTGTTGCACACGGCATTCAGGTGGCTGACCGGGCTCCAGGCGGCACCCAGGCGGTCATTGAGTTCGTCCATGGCCAGGACCAGCCCGGCCCAGGTCGGATTTTTACCCTGGCTTTGCAGGATGCCTTCGATGGCGACGCGGTTGTCGGCGAGGATCTGTTCAATGGCCGGCTGCACGTGCTCGGCACGGATCGCCGAGAACGGCGGCAGGTCGTAGGACTGCAGAAGAGGGTTGTTCGCGCTCACGGTTGGCACCTTGGCTGAAGAAACATGTAAGAACAAAGATGGGGCCATCTTAATTACAATCAACGCCCACCGCAGCTATCAGCAGAAGAGAGAGAGCCTATCGTGACCCTTCGCACCTACCAGAATCACACGCCGGCCCTGGCCGCCGGGGCTTTCGTCGATGCATCGGCGGTGGTGATCGGCGACGTCGAAATCGGCACCGACAGCTCGGTATGGCCGCTGACGGTGATCCGCGGCGACATGCACCGCATCCGCATCGGTGCGCGCACCAGCGTGCAGGACGGCTGCGTGCTGCACATTACCCACGCAGGCCCCTTCAATCCTGATGGTTTCCCGCTGCTGATCGGCGACGATGTGACCATTGCCCACAAGGTCATGCTGCATGGCTGCACGGTAGGCAGCCGGATCCTGATCGGCATGGGCAGCATTGTGATGGACGGCGCCGTGGTGGAAGACGAGGTGATCATCGGCGCCGGCAGCCTGGTGCCGCCGGGCAAGAAACTTGAGAGCGGTTTTTTGTATGTTGGCAGCCCGGTTAAACAAATCCGCCCGCTGACTGACAAGGAACGGGCATTTTTCACCTACAGCGCCGCGAACTACGTAAAGCTCAAAGACCTGCACCTGGCCGAAGGTTTCGACCAATGACAAGGACACCCATGCATTACCAGACCGTTTTGTTCGACCTCGATGGCACCCTCACCGACCCGCGCGAAGGCATCACCCGCTCGATCCAGTACGCCCTCGCCAAACTGGGGATCGATGAGCCGGACCTGACCAAACTCGAGCACTTTATCGGCCCGCCGCTGCTGCAAGCGTTCATGCAGTTTTATGGCTTCGACGAAGCCAAGGCCTGGGAGGCGGTGAATTTCTACCGCGAGCGCTTCAAGGTCACCGGCCTGTACGAAAACCGCGTGTTCGACGGCGTGATGCCGCTGCTTGAGGAATTGAATGGCCAGGGCCGCCAGCTGTATGTAGCCACGTCCAAGCCTTGGGTATTTGCCCGGGAAATCGCCCGGCATTTTGATTTCGCCAAGCACTTCAAGGTGATCTACGGCAGCGAGCTGGACGGCACGCGCACCAACAAGGTCGAGTTGATCGCCCACCTGATGGCGCAAGAAAGCCTGGACCCGGCCAGCACCTTGATGATTGGCGACCGCAAGCACGACCTGATCGGGGCCCGCAGCAATGGGCTGGATTCGGCGGCGGTGGGTTATGGGTTTGGCAGCCGTGAAGAGCTGAGTGCCGAGGCGCCGACCTGGCATTTCGAAACGGTGGCCGAGATGCATCAGGCGTTTTTGCAACGGCCTTGAATGCGCTATCGCAGGCAAGCCAGCTCCCACATTTGATCACGGTCGGCCAAGACAACTCAGTCAAATGTGGGAGCCGGGCTTGCCCGCGATGAGGCCCTACCGGCCAACCACTTGCCCGGATCCCTCCAACGCCCTCAGGGCCGCCTTGCGCTGATCCACCGGCAACCCGCCCAGCTTCTCCACCGCCGCAAAGAACTTCGGCCAATCCCCGCCTTCCTGCCGGAACAACGCGACGAACGCCGGCACCCACTGGTCATACAGCCCAAACGGCAGCAACCTTGCGTTGTTCATCGGCAGGTTGACCCAGGCGTCATAACGCTTGTCGCCACCCCACTGGCTATCGCGCATGTGCCGGTAGTCACTGCGCAGGCGCTCGAATTCAGCGGCCTTGGCCTGGCGCATGGCATTTGCCGTCAGCGGCTGCGCATACAACTGCTCCAGGCGTTTGCGGGTATCGAGCACCAGCCGGGTGAACTGGTCGCGCTGTTTCAACGCTGACTCGCTGGCAGGCGGCAAGCCTTGGGCGGCGCGCCATTGCCGGGTACCTTCCTGCTCGACGAAGGTGGCGTACGACTCGTTGAACTCGGTGTCGTCCTTCACATAAAACCGCTGGTGCGCCAGCTCATGAAAAATCAGCGTGGCCAGGCGCTCGTCCCCCCAGCTCATCATCGAACTCATGATCGGGTCGTTGAACCAGCCGAGGGTGGAATAGGCCTCCACGCCGCCAATCGACACATCCATCCCTTGCTGCTTCAACAAAGCCGCCTGGCCGCGTGCGGCGCCCTGGTTGTAGTAGCCGCGATAGGCCACGCAACCGGCAATCGGGAAGCAGTGGGTTTGCGGGGACAGGGAAAATTCAGGCGTGGCGAACACGTTCCAGACCACGTAAGGACGGCCGATATCGGCATACAGCCGGTAACTCTGGTTATCCGGCAGGTGCAGGTGTTCGCTGGCGAAGGTGCGGGCTTTCTGCGATTGCGCCAAGTGCTCGCGCAGCACCTGTGGCCGGGACGGGTCGGCGACGACCGCGGAGACCGGCTCCCGGGCACGCAGCAATTGCCATTGGCCGTCTGCCAGTTGGCTGTAATAACTGACGCTGGAACAGCCACTGAGCAACAGCAGCATCAAGCCGGGAAGCAAACGCCTGACCATTAAAACCTCTCGCCGGTAACCATCCCGCCAGACTATCTCGCCTGTGGGGAATTTTTCCATGGCGTGGCGTGTTTATACTCATAGGGAGCGTGCTGCCGAACGCAGCCGTTCAAAAAACCATTCCTACAGTTGAGTGCTTAACATGCGTCAGCTACTGCTTCCCGTCGCCGCGATTTTTCTCAGTGCCTGTGCGTCGACGCCACTACCGCCGGTTGATCCACTCCAAGCCTGGGTCGACTTCGCTACCCCGACACCCGGCGCCAAGCTGGTAATGGCGCAACGCCTGGACGGGAAAAACCTGAACGACGGGCGCTTCTTCCAGGTGCCGCCTGGCAGCCATGAGCTGATGGTACGTTTTGATTTCGAGGTGCCTACCGGCGGCAGTTTCGGCGGGTTTGGCCAAACCACTGACCGTACCTGCTTCATGACCCTGCAATACGACCGTTTCGAGGCGGGCCAGCGCTATCGCCTGGAAGGGCGCTCACTGGGCTACAACCCGAATATCCGGCTGTACAACAAAGCGGGTCAATTGCTGGCCGAAGAACGTAGCGTCAACTGCATCTGATCAGTCGTTGTTCTTCTGGTAGACGATGGCTTTGGTGCCATTCTCACAGCTGCCGACAACCATGGCGCTGTCGTGCTTGTCAGCTTCTTCCTTGGTGACGATTTCGAGGGTGTAGGACGGAACGGCATTCGCCTGGATTTTGACCTCGATCTCCTTCCTGAGCTCTTCACAATCTTTTGGCGCCGCCAGCGCCGACGTGGCCAGTGCACAGCAGATAACCGCCAAGGCAATACGTTTCATGTGTGAAGCTCCCTGAATGCACGCGCACGGGTGTGCGCTGAGTCTGCAATCGGCTATTCGACCACATTTGCACCTGCAGGGGCGAGCAAGCTCACCCCTGCAAGGGGGTTGCATCAACTAACCAGCGTGCCATCCAGGGTAATGGTTGCATTCAGTACCTTGGACACGGGGCATCCTTCCTTGGCCTTTTTGCTCAGCTCATCGAACTGCGCCTGGCTGGCGCCCGGGATCTTTGCCTTGAGGGTCAGGTGCACGGCAGTAATCGCAAAGCCACCGTCCACTTGGTCCAGGGTCACTTCGGCCTGGGTGTCGATGCTGTCGGCCTTGAGCCCGGCATCGCCGAGAATCATGGAAAACGCCATGGAGAAACAACCGGCATGGGCTGCGCCGATCAGTTCTTCAGGGTTGGTGCCCTTGCCACCTTCGAAACGGGCCTTGAAGCCGTAAGGCGCTTCACGCAGAACGCCGGTTTCGGTGGAAATGGAACCCAGGCCAGTCTTCAGGTCGCCTTCCCAATGCGCGGATGCTTTTTTAACAATACTCATAGCGGTCTCCTCGAACGGTGGTTTTGCGTCAGTAAGGGTTCTGAGGATAGACGCCACGGCAAAGTTCATCTTGTCGGAGAAACCTAGCGATTAAGTAGGAAATTTCACCATCGCTATTGAATCTCGGGTATATGCCCTCATTGCATAGGACATGCACATGAAGCGGCAGGTTTTGGTTCGTCTAAGAAGCCTGCGCCCCCATTGGAGAAGCAGGCTTATGAAATCGCTGTCCGACGTAAAGTTCTCGACCCTCGACCTCGTGCCCGTGCGTGCCAACGGCAGCCCGGCGCAGTCGCTGCGCAATTCCCTGGACCTGGCCCAGCACGTGGAAAAATTCGGCTACAACCGTTTCTGGGTCGCCGAACACCACAATATGGACGGCATCGCCAGCTCGGCGACCTCGGTATTGCTGGGTTACCTGGCCGGCGGCACCTCGACGATCCGTGTCGGTTCCGGTGGCGTGATGCTGCCCAACCACGCGCCGTTGGTGATCGCCGAGCAGTTCGGCACCCTGGAAAGCCTGTACCCGGGCCGCATCGACCTGGGCCTTGGCCGCGCACCAGGCTCCGACCAGATGACCGCCCGCGCGCTGCGCCGTGAACGCTCCGGCAGCGCCGATGATTTCCCGGAAGACGTGGCTGAACTGATGGCCTACCTCGGCCCGCGCACTCCGGACCAGCGCGTGATCGCTGTACCCGGCACGGGCACCAATGTGCCTGTGTGGCTGCTGGGCTCAAGCCTGTTCAGTGCACAACTGGCGGGCGAGCGCGGTTTGCCTTACGCCTTTGCCTCGCATTTCGCACCGCGCCTGATGCATGAAGCGATTCGCGTCTATCGCAACCACTTCAAGCCTTCGGCCGTGCTGGACAAGCCCTACGTGATGCTCGGTATCCCGCTGGTAGCTGCCGACACCGATGAGCAGGCCGACTACCTGGCCACCTCGGTGTACCAGCGAATTCTCGCGCTGATGCGTGGGCAAAGCCTGGTGCAGCGCCCGCCGGTCAAGACCATGGACGGCCTGTGGCTGCCCCATGAGAAAGACGCCGTGGGCAGTTTCCTCGGCCTGGCCATGGTGGGCAGCCCGCAGAAGATCCGCGCCAAGCTGGAGGTGCTGGTGGAGCAGACCGGCGCTGATGAGCTGATCTTTACCTGTGACCTGTACGAACATGCCGACCGGATTCATTCCTACGAGCTGCTGGCGCAGATCATGAAGGGCTAAATCCAGGAGTGAGGCGGGACGCAGAGCATCCCAGGCTTCATTCCCACGCGGAGCGAGGGATCGCAGGCATAAAAAAACCGACGCACTTGCGTCGGTTTTTTACGTCTGCAACACGGGATCACCCGCGCTTGTAGGCGATTTCCTTGGTACCGGCTTCACAGCTGCCGACAACCGTGTGGTCACTAGGTGCAGCACCTTTGTCCACGATTTCCAGGGAGTAGCCCGAAGCGCCTTTCGCGTCGATTTTCGCCGCGATCTCGCTTTTCAGCTCTTCACAAGGCTTGCCCGCCGCCAGGGCTGTGCCCGCAATGCTCAACAAACCTACCGCCAACAAAAAGTTCTTCATCCGTCACTTCCTTGGGTTGATCGAAAGGAAGCACGTCGCCGCTCGTCACGTCGACGTGCCTAAAGGTTGTAGCGGAGTTTATGGCAATCGGCCAGCGCGCAAGTTCAACCGGCTCAATCAACTACTGGCAATTCGGAACCCCACCTTGAGGGTGACCTGGAAATGCGCAGCCTTGCCGTCCTTGATGTGGCCACGGGTTTCGGTCACTTCAAACCACTCCAAGTGCTTGATGCTCTTGCTGGCTTCAGCCAGGGCATTGTTGATGGCCTCCTCGATGCTGGTCGCGGAAGAGCCCACCAGTTCGACTTTCTTGTAGGTGTGATGATCACTCATAAGTTTTTCTCCTGGGGTCGTTAATCAAGACTAGCAGTGAATTCTCGTACTGCTTCTGGCGGCTATTGCGATGTGAAAGTTCAGATTTACTGCACTTTCTGAAACCGCCGCAGTCGGAAACAACACACGCCACTCAATCACTCCAGGAGAGCCCACATGGCCAACACCTCTTTACGCAAAGCGTCATTGGAAAGCATGGAAGCCGAGATTTCGAGCCTGCTCAAATCTTTGGAAAGCCTCAAGGACGATGCGTCTGACGAGTCGCGCAAAACCCTGAAGGCCCTGAAAAGCAATGCCGAGAACGCCCTCAAGCATTCCCGCCACCTGATCAGCGATGCCTACGAAGAAAGCAAAGTCAAAATCCGCGAAACCGGTGTTGCAACACGGGACTACGCGCAAGAGCATCCATGGACTACCGCCGGTGTCGCCGTCGGCGCGCTGGGTCTGCTGGCGGCTTACTTGCTGTGCAAACGCGGCGACTAAACGTCCTGGCGCGCAAGCTCAGCCTTGAGCCATTGCGCCAGTTGCCCGGCGCGCCCATCTGCGGCGCGCTTGGGTAGCCACAACGCCAGTTGCGCCGGGGTTTCACTGAAACCCCACGGCGCAACCAGGCGGCCCGCTCGCAGGTCCTCTGCCACCAGCGGCTCAGGCGCAATTGCTACCCCCAGCCCGGCCACCGCCGCCTCCAGCAAATAATACAAATGCTCAAACCCCTGACCGTACTTCAACGCGCCAGCGTCGATCCCATGGTGCTGCGCCCAGCTGGGCCAGGCTTGCGGGCGTGAGGTAGTGTGCAACAGGGCCTCACTCAGCAGCGCCTCGGGAGGCGCCTGGCGCAATCGCTCGTAATGGGCAAAACGCGGGCTCATGACCGGGCCGATGCGTTCGCTGGCCAATTCATACACCTGCATATCCGCCGGCCATGGAGGTTCGGCGAACACCAGCAGCGCGTCCAGGCCGGGGCGACGCGGGTCAAGATCGCCTTCACCCGCCGACAGATGCAGGCGCAAATCCGGCAACTCGGCGTTCAGGCGCCCCAGACGCGGAATAAACCAGCGCGCCAGCAGGCTACCGGAGCAGCCGAGCACAAACGGCGCATCGGCACTGCTTTGCGTGAGCTCGGCGCAGGTGTCCCTCAGTCGCTCGAAGGCCTCGAAACTCGCATCTCGCAGGCGAATGCCGGAATCTGTGAGTTTGAGGCCGCGCCCGTCCTTGGCGAACAGGCTTACACCAAGGTGTTCTTCCAACACCTTGAGCTGCCGACTGACCGCACCATGGGTCACGTGCAGTTGCTCAGCGGCCTGGCTAACGCTGTTCAGGCGCGCAGTCGCCTCAAAAGCGCGCAAGGCATTCAGCGGTGGGAGGTCTCGGCTCATCTGTGAGTTTTCCTGACAGGTTGTGGCGATCTTATCGGTTTTCACGTGGAAGCGTCAGGGGTAGAGTGACCGTCATTGCCTCTTACACATTTTCTACCTGGAGCGTCCCATGACTCAGACCCAGACCGATTTACGCAACGGCCCGGATGCCAATGGCCTGTTTGGTTCGTTCGGCGGCCGCTACGTGGCGGAAACCCTGATGCCGTTGATCCTTGATCTGGCCCGCGAATACGAAGCGGCCAAGATCGATCCGGCCTTCAACGAAGAACTGGCCTACTTCCAGCGCGACTACGTCGGACGCCCAAGCCCGCTGTACTTCGCCGAGCGCCTGACCGAGTTCTGCGGTGGCGCCAAGATCTACCTTAAACGCGAAGAGCTGAACCACACCGGCGCCCACAAGATCAACAACTGCATCGGCCAGATCCTGCTGGCGCGGCGCATGGGTAAAAAACGCATCATCGCCGAGACCGGCGCCGGCATGCACGGTGTGGCCACTGCCACCGTCGCCGCGCGTTTCGGCCTGCAATGCGTCATCTACATGGGCACCACCGACATCGAGCGCCAGCAGGCCAACGTATTTCGCATGAAGCTGCTGGGCGCTGAAGTGATCCCGGTAGTCGCCGGTACCGGCACCCTGAAAGACGCGATGAACGAAGCGCTGCGTGACTGGGTCACCAACGTCGACAGCACCTTCTACCTGATCGGCACCGTGGCCGGCCCGCACCCGTACCCGGCGATGGTTCGCGACTTCCAGGCCGTGATCGGCAAGGAAACCCGTACCCAGCTGCAGGCCCAGGAAGGCCGTCTGCCCGACAGCCTGGTGGCGTGCATCGGCGGCGGCTCCAACGCCATGGGCCTGTTCCACCCGTTCCTGGATGACACCAGCGTCGAGATCATCGGCGTTGAAGCGGCCGGCTACGGCATCGAGACCGGCAAACACGCGGCCAGCCTCAACGGCGGCGTACCGGGTGTGCTCCACGGCAACCGTACCTTCCTGTTGCAGGACGACGATGGCCAGATCATCGACGCCCACTCGATCTCAGCGGGCCTCGACTACCCGGGCATCGGCCCTGAACACGCCTGGCTGCATGACATCGGCCGCGTCCAGTACACCTCGGTGACCGACGACGAAGCCCTCGACGCCTTTCACAAATGCTGCCGCCTGGAAGGGATTATTCCTGCACTGGAAAGCGCCCACGCCTTGGCCGAAGTGTTCAAACGCGCACCGACCCTGCCGAAAGATCACCTGATGGTGGTCAACCTGTCCGGCCGTGGCGACAAAGACATGCAAACCGTGATGCACCACATGGAACAGTCCAAGCAGGAGAAACACTAAATGAGCCGCCTGCAAACACGTTTTGCGCAACTGAAAGAACAAAACCGCGCCGCCCTGGTGACCTTCGTCACCGCTGGCGACCCGGGGTATGACACCTCGCTGGCGATCCTCAAAGGGTTGCCGGCGGCCGGCGCCGATGTGATCGAGTTGGGCATGCCCTTCACCGACCCGATGGCCGACGGCCCAGCGATTCAACTGGCCAACATCCGCGCGCTGACCGCCAAGCAGAACCTCACGAAAACCCTGCAAATGGTTCGCGAGTTCCGCGAGGGCAACAGCGACACGCCGCTGGTGCTGATGGGCTACTTCAACCCGATCCACATGTACGGCGTGCCACGCTTCATCAGCGATGCGAAAGAAGCCGGCGTCGACGGTCTGATCGTGGTCGACATGCCGCCGGAACATAACGGCGAGCTGTGCGACCCGGCCCAGGCTGCCGGTATCGACTTTATCCGCCTGACCACGCCGACCACCGACGACGTGCGCCTGCCGACCGTGCTCAACGGCAGCTCAGGGTTTGTGTACTACGTGTCGGTGGCCGGTGTGACCGGCGCAGGCGCCGCGACCCTGGAACACGTCGAAGAAGCCGTGACCCGTCTGCGTCGGCATACCGACCTGCCGATCAGCATCGGTTTCGGCATCCGCACCCCGGAGCAGGCCGCTGCAATCGCCCGCCTGGCAGACGGTGTGGTGGTGGGGTCGGCACTGATCGACCACATCGCCAACGCCAGCAATGATCAACAGGCCATCGACGGTGTATTGACCCTGTGCTCTGCGCTGTCGGAAGGTGTACGCAACGCCCGTAAGTAAGCGGCTCGTAAGCGGTAGGTAAAGTTCCTGATACAGAGGAATCATGCTGGCAAATCAGTACCTAAGCTAACAAGACCAAGGGATTTCGAACGTGGTTCGAGATCCCTTTTTTGTTCGTGCAGTACTGAGGAAACAGCCCCATGAAAATTCCCAAACGTTTGATTGCAGGTGTAGGCGTGCTGGTGCTTGGCGCCAGCGCCCTGGTCCAAGCTGCGCCCTATGATCAGGGTGGCGGACCTGACCGTGGTGGCCCACAGGGCCAGCACGATCAACGTGGCGATGACCATCGCGGGCCGCAGGACAACCACCGTGGCGGGCCTCCTCAGGACTTTGGTCCTGTGAGACAGGTCATCCGCGACAACCATGGCGACTTCCGCCGTGGCGCGCCGCCGCCTCCCGGCATCCACCTGGTGCGCGGCCAGCGCCTGCCGCCAAACTACTATGGTGAGCGTCTGGACCCACGGGCGCTGGGCCATCTGCCGCAATACCCTGGTTATGAATGGCGCCGTTCGGGTGGGGACATCGTATTGATCGCCGTTGGCACCAGCATCGTCTATCAGATTCTGGATGGCGCGCTGTACTAGAGCCGCACTGCTTTTGTGGTGAGGGAGCTTGCTGTGGCTAGGGAGTTGGTGTGGCTGGGGAGCTGGTGTGGCAGGGGAACTGGTGTGGCGAGGGAGCTTGCTCCCGCTGGGCTGCGTAGCGGCCCCAAAATTCTGGGAGCGCTGCGCACTCCAGCGGGAGCAAGCTCCCTCGCCACACCAGCTCCCTCGCCACCGCAAGCCCCCTCGCCGCAGCAGTCGCCTAAATCTCGATACGCTCGACCTTGCCGACCAGCAAGATGTAGGACAACGCACCCAACAACGCCAGCACCGCAATGTACGTAATCGCCGGTGCAAACGAATCCCCTGTCGCCAGAAAGCCAATCACGATCGGCGTGGTAATCGCTGACAGATTGCCGATGAAGTTGAACACCCCTCCGGTCAGCCCCAGCAGCCTTGCCGGCGCCAGGGTCGACACCAGCGACCAGGTGATCGACGCCAGGCCATTGCCGAAAAACGCCACCGCCAGAAACGCAATCACCCACGCCGTGGAATCAACAAAGTTGGCGCCGATGATCGCCGTGGAAATCAACAGCCCGCCAATGATCGGCAACTTGCGCGCAAACCCCACGGACGCTCCCCGGCGAATCAGCCAATCGGAAAACAGCCCCGAACACAGCACCCCGACAAACGCCGCCAGAAACGGCAGCGACGCCAGCAGGCCGGACTTGATGAAGTCCATGCCGCGATATTTCACCAGGTAGGTCGGAAACCACGTCAGGAAAAACCACAACGTGGAATTCAGGCAGAACTGCCCCAGGTAGATCCCCCACAGTTTGCGCTTGCTCAACACGATGCCGAGGTCGACCCAGCTGAACGGCGCCTTGGCCGCCTGCGCCTGGATGTCCACCAACCCGCCGCCTTCGCGGATCAGCTCGATTTCCGCCGCATTCGCGCCTTTGAAATCCCGTGGCTCGCGGTACACCGCGTACCAGATCAACGCCCACACAATGCCCACGCCGCCGGTGGCGACAAACACCATGTGCCAGCCAAAGGTGTGTTGCAGCCAGGCCAACACCGGCGTGAGAAACGCCAGCCCGACAAATTGCCCGGAGGTATAAACGCCGATCGCCGTGGCCCGTTCACGCTCGGGGAACCAGGTGGTGACCACGCGGCTGTTGATCGGGTAGGCCGGGGCCTCCAGGGCGCCCACCGCCATGCGCAATACGAACAGCGCGATGAAGCTGGCGGCGAAACCGAGCATCACCGTGGCCACCGACCACAGCAGCAGGGCGACGCTGTAGAGAATGCGCGGCGGCACCCGGTCCACCAGCCAGCCGCCGGGAATCTGCATGGCCGCGTAGGTCCAGCCGAACGCGGAGAAGATCAGCCCGACATGCACCGGGTCGATCCCCAGCTCGCTGGTCAGGGCCGGAGCGGCAATCGACAGGTTGCTGCGGTCCAGGTAGTTGATCACCACGGTGATGAACAGCAGCACCATGATGAAGAAACGCTTTCGGCTGGGCGTGACTAAAGAAGCCTGCCCGGTGAAGGACTCGGATTGCATGGGGGTTGCCTCTTCTTATGGTTATTGAGGACAGGTCTTACTGACGAAACCGAATCAAATGTGGGAGCGGGCTTGCTCGCGAAAGCGGTCTACCAGCAGCGGAGGTGTTGACTGACACTCCGCCTTCGCGAGCAAGCCCGCTCCCACATTGATTGGGTTTTCATCTCAAATTCGCGGTGTTTACCACTCCGCGAAGCTGCCGTCGGCATGCCGCCAGATCGGATTGCGCCAGCGATGCCCGATGGCCGCGCGTTCGATCACGTATTCCTCGTTGATCTCGATGCCCAGGCCTGGCCCGTTGGGGATTTTCACAAAGCCCTGGTCGTAGTCAAAAACACCCGGATCGCGCACGTAATCCAGCAGGTCATTGCTCTCGTTGTAGTGAATGCCCAGGCTCTGTTCCTGGATGAACGCGTTGTAGCAAACCGCATCCAGCTGCAGGCACGCTGCCAGGGCAATCGGGCCGAGCGGGCAGTGCAGGGCAAGGGCCACGTCGTAGGCTTCGGCCATGTTGGCAATCTTGCGGGTTTCGGTGATACCACCGGCGTGGGAAGCATCCGGCTGGATGATGTCGACGTAGCCTTCGCTGAGCACGCGCTTGAAGTCCCAGCGCGAGAACAGGCGCTCGCCGAGGGCAATCGGGGTGCTGGTGAGCGGCGCCAGCTCTTTCAGCGCTTCGTAGTTTTCGCTGAGCACCGGTTCTTCGATAAACATCAGTTTGTAGGGGTCGAGTTCCTTCATCAGCACCTTGGCCATGGGTTTGTGCACCCGGCCATGGAAGTCGACGCCGATGCCGACGTTCGGACCGACCGCATCCCGCACGGCGGCGACGTTGGCCAGGGCCTGGTCGACTTTTTCGAAGCTGTCGAGAAATTGCAGCTCTTCGGTGCCGTTCATTTTCACCGCGGTAAAACCACGGGCCACGGCTTCCTTGGCGGCGCGGGCAGTGTCGGCCGGGCGGTCGCCTCCGATCCACGAATACACGCGGATCTTGTCGCGCACCTGGCCACCCAGCAAGTCGCTGACCGACACGCCGAGGGCCTTGCCCTTGATGTCCCACAGCGCCTGGTCGATACCGGCGAGAGCGCTCATATGGATCGCGCCGCCACGGTAGAAACCGCCGCGATAGAGCACGGTCCAGATGTCTTCGATATTGCGTGGGTCCTTGCCGATCAAGTAGTCGGACAATTCCTCGACCGCGGCAGCCACGGTATGGGCGCGGCCCTCGACAACGGGCTCGCCCCAACCAGTCACGCCCTGGTCGGTTTCAACCTTGAGGAAGCACCAGCGCGGCGGGACGATGAAGGTGGTCAGTTTGGTGATTTTCATCTTCTTATCTCTCTTGTAGATGGAGAACGCTGATCAGCCCAAGGCATGCCAGGCGGCGACGTAGGCCTGGGCGTTGCTCGCCACTTGGGCGACGCTCATGCCCGGCTTGAATAACCCGGAGCCCAGGCCGAAGCCCTTGACGCCCGCGTCGAAAAATACCTGCATGTTGTCCGGGGTGATGCCGCCCACCGGCAGCAGCACGGTGCCGGCGGGCAGTACCGCGAGCCAGGCCTTGACCACCGCCGGGCCCATTTGCTCGGCCGGGAACAGCTTCAGCACGTCGGCGCCTTCGGCCAGCGCGGCAAACGCTTCGGTGGGCGTGGCCACACCCGGCGACAGATACAGGCCCGCGGCCTTGGCGGCCCGCAGCACCTTGGCATCGCTATGGGGCATGACGATCACCTGGCCGCCGGCGGCTTTGACTTGATCGACCTGTTCCGGGGTCAGCACGGTGCCGGCGCCGATCAGGCAATCGGCGGGGAGGCCGTCCCGCAGGATGCGGATGCTGGAATAAGGATCCGGCGAGTTCAGCGGCACTTCGATCACCCTGAAGCCCGCCGTGTACAACACCTCGCCGATCGCCAGCGCCTCCTCCGGTCGCAGGCCGCGCAGGATCGCGATCAAACCGTTGTGTGTCAGTGCTTGCTTGAGCATGTCGGGCCTCTCGTCAGGTTGCAGGCAGCAGCCCCGCCGCCATGGCCAGCTGCCAAAGGCCACGCTCGGTAGCCTCCTGCGCCAGGGTCACGTGGGGGAAGCCACAGAGTTGGAGTGCACGCTGGTAGCGGGTGCAGAGTTGGGGTGTGCCGACCAGGACGATGTCGCGCTGCTGGCTGGGCTTGCGAGTGCGCAGGCCGGTCAGTTCGTGGCCGATCAACAGCCCGGACAGATAGTCCGGTTGCTCGTCAGGCGCCAGCTCGCCGGTCAATCCCAGGGAGCGTGCGCTGAACAAGTTCGACAACAGCCCCGTTTGGCCGTCTGCCGACAGCGCAACCTGAACACCGCGATCAAAAGCGACCACCTGAAACTGTTCGGAAGGGCGCTGGGTGCGCCCCAGAATGCTGTGTTGACTGAGCACGGCGAACAACTCGCCGGTCATGAAAGTATCGAAGTGAGTGATGCAGCCTTCCACCACCTCCACCCACTTGGAATGGCTGCCCGGCAGGCCGATCAATACGTCGCGCCCGGTATGGGCAGCCAGGCTTTGCAGCACGCCGAGCACCTGGGTTTCTTCACCGCGCATCACATTGGGCAACGCGCCGCGTTGAATCACGCCGGGCACGATGTGCACCGCTGCGCCCCGCAGGCTGCGCACCACATGCAGCGCCTGGCCGAGGGTAGAAACGTCGGCTGGGGTGTCGCGGTAAGCCGCTTCGCTCCAGCCCTGGGCGCTGCCGACCATGCCGCAAGCGATAACGGGAAGGTCGGGCTGGGTGTCGAGCCAGTCACCGCAGGCTGCGTCGAATGCCAGCTCGAACCCGTTGCTGCAGCGAACACCGGCTATTTCCCGGGCTTCAGTGGGCAGGTGCATGATCCCCGACGCCAAGGTGCGCCGTTCGATCACGACGCCTGCCGGGCCGAGCTTGTAAGCACGAAGGGAACTGGTTCCCCAATCGAGCGCGATCAATTGCGCCTGCATCGCTTCACCTGAGTGTTCTGAGCGGATGAGGCGAATATAAACCCAAGACCGGCAAAGTCTCAATATATAAATATCAGTCCCATATATAGGGAAATTGAAGGCTTAAAATATTGACAGATCCAGCGTGCGCATCGCCCCCATCCAGATCGCGTGTTCGGTGTGGTCCTTGAGGTCATCACCGGTGGTCGGGTGCAGGAACACCACCAGGCCGTTGCGGTTGAGGGCCAGCCAAGGCAGCACGACGCCGATGTATTCAGGTTCGAATGCCAGCTGGCAGCTCCAGTCCGGGTGCGGGCCCACCGGGCGTTCATGCACGCGGCCCATGCGCAGCGGAAACAATTGCGCGGCGTCTTCGCAGAGTTTGCGCGCCTGGTCGATGGTGTTGGCGTCGAAATAGATATGGGCGTGGTAGCCCTTGATACGTTGCATGACAAGCTCCGGGCTCATTGATCGGCAAATCCTAGACCGCAATGGACGGCAGGGCCAGACCGGTCAGCGATTGTGCGCTGCTGGCCTGTTCGGTCATCAGCCAGTCGACGAAACGCTCGATCAACTGGCTGCGGCGTTTGCGCTGGGGCAGCACCACGTAATAGCCGAAGCGCGAGATCACCGTGTCGCCAATCGGCCGGCACAGCCATTTTTGCTCCAGCAGGTTATCCACAAGGTGACGCCAGCCGATGGCCACGCCCTGGCCCGCGATCGCGGCCTGGATCAACAGCGTGTAATTGTCGAAACGCAGTTGGCCCGGGGTGGGCGCGGTGGTGATGCCCAGTTCGCGAAACACCCCGCTCCAGTCGAACCACTGGTTGTTGTTTTGCTGGCGCAGGTGCAGCAAGGGGAACTCCAGCAGGCTCTGCACCGACAGTGGCGCGACTCGGTCCTGGAGTAGCTGCGGGCTGCACACCGGGAACACTTCCTCGTTGAACAGCCACAGGCTGTCGCCCTGTTTGAAGCGGCCGTCACCGAACAGCACCGCTACGTCGATATCGCTGCGCAACGTGGCGTGGTTACGCTCGCTGGTGACCAGGCTCACGTCCACCTGCGGGTTGGCTTCATGGAAACGATGCAGGCGTGGCATCAGCCAATACGCGGCGAAGGCAAAGTCGGTCGCCACCTGCAGGACTTCATGCTGGTCCTGCTCGGCAATCGCGCTCAGGCCCTGGTTGATGCTCTGCAAACCGGCCTGTACCTGCTCGAATAACAAGGCGCCCGCGTCGGTCAGCTCGATGCCACGGTAGATGCGATCAAACAGGCGCACCTTCAGCTGTTCTTCCAGGCGCTTGATCTGCTGGCTGATGGCCGGCTGGGTGGTGCCCAACTCCATCGCCGCTGCCGTAAAGCTGCGTTGGCGCGCTGCGGATTCAAAGGCACGCAGCAGGTCGAGTGACAGGTGACCGAGGGATTCATACATAAGCTGGGCTTATCCTAGACATTGCTTCTCATGGGCTTTACCACGATTTCCATGGCCTGCATGCTCATTCGCATAAACATCGACTATGGAATGCCGCGAAACCATGAAGCGCAAGAACATTCTTTTTATCATGGCCGATCAAATGGCCGCGCCGATGCTTCCGTTCTACGGTCCTTCGCCTATCAAACTGCCAAACTTGAGTCGCCTCGCCGCTGAGGGCGTGGTGTTCGACGCCGCTTACTGCAACAGTCCGCTGTGTGCGCCATCGCGCTTTACCCTGGTGAGTGGGCAGTTGCCGAGCAAGATCGGCGCCTACGACAACGCGGCCGATTTCCCCGCCGACGTGCCGACCTATGCCCACTACCTGCGCCGCCTCGGCTACCGCACCGCGCTGTCGGGCAAGATGCATTTTTGCGGCCCCGACCAGCTCCACGGCTATGAAGAACGCCTGACCAGTGACATCTACCCGGCCGACTATGGCTGGGCCGTGAACTGGGATGAGCCGGACGTGCGCCCCTCCTGGTACCACAACATGGCGTCGGTGCTGCAGGCCGGGCCGTGCGTGCGCACCAACCAGCTGGATTTCGACGAAGAGGTAGTGTTCAAGGCCCAGCAGTACCTGTTCGACCATATCCGCGAAGATGGCGACCAGCCGTTCTGCCTGACCGTGTCGATGACGCACCCACACGACCCTTACACCATTCCCAAACCGTTCTGGGACCTGTACGACGACAACGACATCCCGCTGCCTGCAACACCGCCACAGGCTGACCTCGACCCTCACTCCCAGCGCCTGCTCAAGGTCTATGACCTGTGGGACAAGCCGCTGCCGCTGAACAAGATCCGCGATGCACGCCGCGCCTACTTCGGCGCGTGCAGCTACATTGACAGTAACGTCGGCAAGCTCCTGCAAACCCTGGAAGACACGGGCCTGGCCGATGACACCATCATCATCTTCTCCGGCGACCACGGCGACATGCTCGGCGAACGCGGGCTCTGGTACAAAATGCACTGGTTTGAAATGGCCGCCCGGGTGCCGCTGCTGATCAGCGCGCCGGGGCAGTTTGCCGCCGGCCGGGTGACCGCCGCCGTGTCCACCGCCGACCTGCTGCCTACCCTGGTGGAACTGGCCGGCGGCGAGCTGGACCCGAGGCTGGCGCTGGACGGCCGCTCGTTGGTGTCTCACCTGCAAGGGCAGGGCGGGCACGACGAAGTGTTCGGCGAGTACATGGCCGAGGGCACCATCAGCCCGCTGATGATGATCCGCCGTGGTGCCTACAAGTTCATCTACAGCGAGGACGATCCTTGCCTGCTGTTCGATGTGCACAACGACCCGCACGAGCGGGAGGACCTCAGCCAGTCACCGGAACACCGGCCACTGTTCGAGGCGTTTTTGCATGAAGCGCGGGCCAAATGGGACATCCCGGCGATCCACCAGCAGGTGCTCGCCAGCCAACGCCGTCGCCGCCTGGTGTTCGAGGCGCTGACCCAGGGCAAGCTGAAGAGCTGGGACCACCAGCCACTGGTAGACGCCAGTCAGCAATACATGCGCAACCACATCGACCTCGACGATCTGGAGCGCAAGGCACGTTTTCCACAACCCTGCCAAAACCAATAAAACTGAGGGGAAGGCCATGCAAAAGTTATCCACCGTGTTGAGCGTTGCGCTGCTGGCATTGAGCAGTGCCGGCGTCTACGCGGACACCAGCTGCGACACCGTGAAGATGGCCGATCCGGGCTGGAGCGATATCGCCGCCACCAATGCCATTACCGGTTTCCTGTTGAACGGCATGGGCTACAAGGCCAAGGTCGATACCCTTGCGGTGCCGATCACCTTTGGCGGGCTCAAGGACGGCCAGGTGGATGTGTTCCTGGGTAACTGGATGCCGGCGCAGCAAGGCTTCTACGACAAGTTCGTGGCCAATGGCGATGTGGTGCAACTGGCGAAGAACCTCGACGGTACCGAATTCACCCTGGCCGTGCCGGACTATGTCTGGGACGCCGGGGTGCATGACTTTGCCGACCTGAACAAGTTTGCCGACAAGTTCGACAAGAAGATCTACGGCATCGGTTCGGGTGCGCCGGCGAATCTCTCGTTGCAGGAAATCATCAAGAAGAACGACTTTGACCTGGGCCAGTGGAAGCTGATCGAGTCCAGTGAACAGGCGATGCTGGCCGAAGTGTCCCGGGCGGTGAAGAAGCAGAAGTTCGTGACCTTCCTCGGCTGGACGCCGCACCCGATGAACGTGCAGTTGAAGATGCATTACCTCAAGGGTGGGGAGAAGTACTTTGGTGACACCGGCAGCGTGTATACGTTGACCCGCAAGGGCTATGCACAGGCGTGCCCGAATGTGGGGAAATTGCTGACCAACCTGAGTTTCACCCAGGAGATGGAGAACGCCATCATGGCTGAGGTGGTGAACAAGAAGCTCAGTAATGCGGACGCGGCGAAGGCGTGGATCAAGGCGAACCCGGCGGTGCTGGACAAGTGGCTGGACGGGGTTAAAACCGTGGACGGCCAGGATGCACTGGCCGCTGTAAAAGCCAAACTCTGATGCACTGATCGTTCCCACGCTCTGCGTGGGAACGCATCCGGTGACGCTGCGCGTCACGACTCAAGAGCGGACGCAGAGCGTCCAAGACGGCATTCCCACACAGAGCGTGGGAACGATCATCATGAGCCTGATACTCTGATTCAAACCTCTTCAACCGAGTTTTCAATGCCCTGGCCCAACCGCCACAAACTCTTCCCCTTCCTCAGCTGGCTCCCGCGCCAAACCCGCGCCAGCGTCGGAAGGGACGCGGTCGTCGGCCTGAGCGGTGCAGTCCTGGCATTACCCCAGTCCATTGCCTACGCGCTGATCGCCGGTCTCCCACCGGAGTATGGCCTGTACGCCGCGATCATCCCGGTATTGATCGCCTGCTTGTGGGGCTCTTCCTGGCACCTGATCTGCGGCCCCACGGCAGCCATCTCTATCGTGCTCTACGCCAGCGTCAGCCCGCTGGCCGTGCCCGGCTCCCAGGACTACATCACACTCATCCTGCTGCTGACGTTCCTGGCCGGCGTCTTCCAATGGCTGTTGGGCATGCTGCGCTTCGGCGCCCTGGTGAATTTCGTCTCGCATTCAGTGGTGCTCGGCTTCACCCTCGGCGCTGCGGTGGTGATCGCCCTGGGCCAACTGCCCAACCTGCTGGGGCTGGACCTGCCCAGCCAGGCCACGGCGATCAACAGTCTGCTGGCGCTGATCAACCATGCCGGGGAGTGGAATCGTCCTTCACTGGTGCTCGGGCTCGGCACCTTGCTGGTGGGGGTGCTGCTGAAACTCTGGGTACCGCGCTGGCCAACCCTATTGATCGCGCTGGCCCTGGGCAGCCTCATCCCGTGGCTGTGGCCGACGATGTTCGGGGAGGTGGCGCGGGTCAGTTCATTTGTCGGCAAGCTGCCACCGTTCAGCCCGCTGCCGATGGACCTGGACATGGTCCTGCGCCTGCTGCCGAGTGCCGTGGCGGTGGGCATGCTGGGGCTGGTGACCAGCCTGTCGATTGCGCGCTCACTGTCGGCCCGCTCCCAACAATTGCTCGATGCAAATCAGGAAGTGCGCGCCCAGGGTTTATCCAACATCGTCGGTGGATTTTTCTCCGGGTACTTGTCGGCGGGTTCCTTCACACGGTCGGGCCTGAGTTATGAGGCAGGCGCCTGTTCGCCGCTGGCGGGGGTGTTTTCCGCATTGTGGGTGGCGTTGTTCGCGCTGTTCGGTGCGGTATTGATCGCGCATATCCCGATCCCGAGCATGGCCGCCAGCATCCTGCTGATTTGCTGGGGGTTGGTCGACCATCGTGGTATTCGGGCGCTGTTCCGGGTCAGCCGCGCAGAGTTCGTGGTGATGAGCCTGACCTGCATCGCCACGCTGTTGCTGGAGTTGCAAACGGCCATTTACGCCGGGGTGCTGGCGTCGCTGTTTTTCTACCTCAAGCGCACCTCACAGCCGCGGGTCCAGCAATGGCGTGACGGAGAGGACGATGTGCTGCGGGTCGGCGGGTCGATCTTTTTCGGCGCCAGCCATTACCTGCAGGTGCGGCTGCAAAGCCTGCACGGCCAGCGGGTGGTGATCGAGGCGCAGCAGATCAACTTTATCGACTATTCCGGGGTGGAGATGCTGCACCAGGAAGCGCGCCGATTGAATGGAGTGGGGCGCAGCCTGGCGTTGCGCAAGGCCCGGCCACAGGTGGTGGAAGAGTTGAGGAAACTGGAAGGGGCCGACCAATGCCCCATCCATTTCGAAGACTGAATGCGGTTGAAACTGTGGGAGCGGGCTTGCTCGCGAATGCGGTGTGACAGTCGCCGTATGTATCGACTGATCCACCGCATTCGCGAGCAAGCCCGCTCCCACATTCGGATTGCGTCAGGCCAGTTGGCTACGCAATTCAGCCAGCACCGGCGCCGAATCCGGGCGCACACCGCGCCACAGGAAGAACGCTTCCGCGGCCTGTTCCACCAGCATCCCCAGGCCATCCATTGCCACCGCCGCGCCCTGCTCACTGGCCCAGCGGCAGAAAGCCGTAGGCTCTTTGCCGTACATCATGTCGTAGCAAAAAGTCTTTCCGGGTTCGATCAGGCTGCCGGCAATCGGCGGTACATCGCCTGACAGGCTGGCGGACGTGGCATTGATGATCAGGTCCACCGGTTCACGCAGCCAGTCGAAACCGCTGGCGGACACCGGGCCGAGATCGTCGAACAGCTCGACGAGCAATTCCGCTTTTTCCACGGTGCGATTGGCAATGATCAGCGAAGCCGGCTGCTCAGCCAGCAATGGCTCCAACGCGCCGCGCACCGCACCACCGGCGCCCAGCAACAGGATGCGTTTGCCTTGCAGGCTGAACCCGGCATTCACCGTCAAATCCCGCACCAGGCCGGCGCCGTCGGTGTTGTCTCCCAACAGGCTGCCATCGCCGAGCTTGCTCAGGGTATTCACCGCGCCGGCCCGTTGGGCGCGTTCGGTCAGGGCGTTGGCCAGGCGATAGGCCTCTTCCTTGAACGGTACGGTGACGTTGGCGCCACGGCCTTGTGCGAAAAATGCTTTTGCACAGCCGGTGAAATCCTCCAACGGCGCGAGCAAGGTGCTGTAGTCCAGTTGCTCGCCGGTCTGTTCGGCGAACAGACGGTGAATCAGCGGCGACTTGCTGTGGCCGATGGGGTTGCCGAAGACGACATAACGATCCATCAGACCGCCGCCTTGGGCAGCACACCCAGCCAGTCGCGGTCTTGCAGAAAGTAGTCGGTTAGGCGCGCTTCTTCGCTGTCGGGGGCGGCTTTCCAGTCATAGCTCCAGCGCACTTGTGGTGGCAGCGACATCAGGATCGACTCGGTACGCCCGCCCGATTGCAGGCCAAACAAAGTGCCACGGTCGTAGACCAGGTTGAACTCGACGTAGCGGCCACGGCGGAATTCCTGGAATTCGCGCTGCTGCTCGGTATAGGCCATGGCCTTGCGGCGCTGGACGATTGGCAGGTAGGCGTCAATGTAGGCGTCGCCAATGGCGCGCATGAAGGCGAAACTGGTGTCGAAGTCCCACTCGTTCAAATCATCGAAGAACAAACCGCCGATGCCACGCGGTTCGTTGCGGTGCTTGATGTGGAAGTAGGTGTCGCACCAGGCCTTGTAGCGTGAATAAACGTCCGGGCCAAACGGCGCGCAGGCCTGTTCGGCGACGCGGTGCCAGTGGATGCAGTCTTCTTCGTTGCCGTAGTAGGGCGTCAGGTCGAAGCCGCCGCCAAACCACCACACCGGCTCTTCGCCTTCTTTTTCAGCGATGAAAAAACGCACATTGGCGTGGGAAGTTGGCACATGCGGGTTATGCGGGTGGATCACCAGCGACACGCCGAGGGCTTCAAAACCGCGACCGGCCAATTCCGGGCGATGGGCACTGGCGGACGGTGGGAGGCCGCTGCCAAACACGTGGGAAAAGTTAACGCCGCCTTTCTCGATTACCGAACCGTTTTCGATCACACGGGTGCGACCGCCGCCGCCGGCAGGCCGGGTCCAGGCGTCTTCGATGAAGCGAGTGTCCGTCTCGAAGGTTTCCAGGGCGCTGCAAATGCGGTCTTGCAGGTCAAGCAGGTAGGCTTTGACAGCCTCGGTGCGGGTAGTCATGACATCACCTTGAATCGGGCAACGCTACACGAGGCCATTGGGCATCGGCGGCAAATGGGCGCACAGGATACCACTGCACCCACTGCTGCCACAGTTGACGAAGATCAAGCTTAGGAGTCCGATAGGGGGCTACGCGAAATGACTTAAGGAGAGTGCAGATGGCCAAACGTATCCAGTTCCGTGCCCATGGCGGCCCCGAAGTGCTTGAGTATGTGGACTACACCCCGGCAGAACCCGGCCCGCAGCAGGTTCGCGTGCAGAACAAGGCCATTGGCCTGAACTTCATCGACACCTATTTCCGCAGCGGCCTGTATGCACCACCGGCCTTGCCGTCGGGCCTGGGCGCAGAAGGTGCCGGCGTGGTTGATGCGGTGGGCAGCGAAGTCACTCAATTCAAGGTCGGCGATCGCGTGGCCTACGGCAGCGGCCCGCTGGGCGCCTACAGCGAATTGCATGTGTTGCCGGCTGCCAACCTGGTGCACCTGCCGGACGACATCAGCTTCGAACAAGCCGCCGGCGCGATGCTCAAGGGCCTGACGGTGCAGTACCTGTTGCGCCAGACCTATGAGTTGAAAGGCGGCGAAACCATTCTGTTCCACGCCGCTGCCGGTGGCGTCGGCTCGCTGGCGTGCCAATGGGCCAAGGCCTTGGGCGTGAAGCTGATCGGTACCGTGAGTTCGCCGGAAAAAGCGGCGCTGGCCAAATCCCTCGGCGCCTGGGAAACCATCGACTACAGCAAGGAAAATGTCGCACAACGCGTGCTGGAACTGACTGACGGCAAGAAGTGCCCAGTGGTGTACGACGGCGTAGGCAAGGACACCTGGCTCACATCCTTGGACAGCGTCGCGCCACGCGGGCTGGTGGTGAGTTTCGGTAATGCTTCGGGGGCGGTGGATGGGGTCAACCTGGGGATTCTGGCGGCCAAGGGCTCGCTGTATGTGACCCGGCCGACATTGGCGACCTATGCCAACAACCCGGAAAACCTGCAGGCGATGGCGGATGATCTGTTTTCGATGATCATCAGCGGGAAGCTGCAGATTGATATTAACCAACGGTTTTCGTTGGGGGATGCGGCGAAGGCGCAAATTGAGTTGTCGGCGCGGCGGACGACTGGGTCGACCATTCTGTTGCCTTAGGGCTCTAGTTCTCTGGGGCCTGTAAGGGCCTCATCGCGGGCAAGCCCGGCTCCCACTGGTTCTGCGGTGAACATAAATTTTGTGTTCGCTGCAGATCAGTGTGGGAGCCGGGCTTACCCGCGATGGCCGCGACTCGGTCTTAAGACGGCCGCACAACCTCACCCGTCGCCAGATCCCGAATCAGACTCGGGTTCTTGCGCCCCCCCAGATTCCCCCCCAATACCAGATCCACCTGCCCGCGGAAGTACTGCTCCACACGAATCCGCGTGCGCGCCGCCGGGCGGCCCTGCGGGTTGGCCGAGGTGGAAATCAGTGGCCCGACGAGCGAGCACAGATCCCGCACTTGCGGATGATCAGTCACCCGCAACGCCACCGTGTCATGCACCCCGGTAATCCACTCGGGCAACAAGTCCTGATGGGGCACCAGCCACGTATTCGGGCCAGGCCAGGTACTGGCCATGCGATCCATCCACTCATCGGGAAAGTCTTCGAAGAGAAAATCGAACTGACGGATATTGTCGGCAATCAGGATCAGCCCCTTATCCACAGACCGGCCCTTGATCGCCAGCAACCGATCCACCGCTTCTTCGTTCCAAGGGTCACAACCCAGGCCCCAGACCGCCTCGGTTGGATAGGCAATCACTGCGCCTGCGCGAATTTCTCGTGCGGCTTCTCGCACCCGCCACCTGTTGACCATTACTCACTCTCCGGACTAAAGCTCTGCGCAGTTTACCGATCTTCGTTACAAAACCTAGCTGCGCGCAAGCCAGCGCCCGCTTTCGCAGATCACTCGGCCTTCCAGTTCCAGCTCCGTCAGGCTGGCCAGCACCTCGGACAAGGCCCTGCCACTGGCAATCGCCAGGGCTTCACTGGTGTGGGGCGCCGCGTGCAACAGCGCCACCAGCGGATGATTGACCGCAATCGGCGCCGGGCGGGAGAGGGCCTGCCAGCCACGCAGGTTTTCGAGAATGTGCTCGATGGTTTCCACCAGCACCGCGCCATCGCGGATCAGTTGATGGCAGCCTTTGGCCCCGGGGTGATGGATGGAGCCGGGGATGGCGTATACCTCGCGCCCTTGCTCCGCCGCCAGCCGCGCGGTGATCAGCGAACCGCTGGCCATGCTGGCCTCCACCACCAGTACCCCAAGCGACAGGCCACTGATAATACGGTTGCGGCGCGGGAAGTTGCCGGCCTGGGGCGCGGCGTCCAACTGAAACTCGGAAACCACGGCACTGCCTTGGGCAATCATCGCCTCGGCCAAGCGTCGATGGCGCTGTGGATAAAAATTTTCGAGCCCGGTGCCCAGCACGCCGATTGTATGTCCACCAACATCCAAAGCCGCCTGGTGAGCAGCACCGTCGATACCCAGGGCAAGGCCACTGGTGATGACAAAACCGGCACTCGCCAGGCTGCGGGAAAACGCGGCGGCGGTATCCATTCCTGGCCTGGAGGCGCGACGGCTGCCGACCATCGCCAGCTGCGGTTTCTCCAGAATCGCCGGGTTGCCGGCGACGAATAATAGCGGGGGTGCGTCATCCAATTCTGCAAGCAATGCCGGGTAGTCGGGTTGGTCCCACATCAGCAAATGCTGGGCCGGACGCTCCAACCAGGCCAATGCCGCACTGGCGCCATCACGTACTTCCTCGCAACGCCGGGCATCGGCGCTGGCCACCTTGAGCCCCAGGGAGCGCCAGGCACTGGCCGGTGCGCTGATGGCTTTTGACGCAGAACCAAAGGCCTCGATAAGTTTTTTAAAGCCCTTGGGACCCAGTTCCGGCAGCCTGTGCAAGCGTAGTCGGGCTTCCAGTTCTGCCGGGGAAATTTCACGGTCATTCGTCGGTAACATTTGATCGTCCTTGATCGGAACAAGCTGTGGATAACTCTGTTGGTAACTTATTTAGCAACCTAATTATTGTCTTCGTTCAGGCGCCTCAAAACGGTCCATTACCGCCAGCGAACGCGACGCGCTGAGCACCAGGCCGTAGCTGAGCTTTTCGTAGGTACGGAACACCAATAGCGTCCCAGCCGGCTCGTCGGGCATCTTCACCGGAGCACCGGTCACTCGGTCCCGAACGGTTTCCCCGGTTTTCACCACGGCCAGCAAATGGCCTTCCGTCAGGCCGTCACGACGGCCCTTGTTCAGCGTCACCGCGTCCAGCACGCCGATCTGCGTCACGCCCCGTGGCACGTCGATGATGTGCCCGGCAGTGGCGCGAGCAGGCATCTGAATCACCAGGCTGGCCAGGTCGGTGGGCGCTTGCTGGCTGAGCAATCGGTCGCCGGGCCGCACTTCCTGGGTGACGCGTTGCACACCCAACGTGCTGACATCGCCCGCCGTCACAAAACGTGCGGTGCCAATGTCGTCGACGTTGATACCCAGCAATTCCTGGCTTTGCGGGTCGGTATAGGCCTTGCCGCGACGGAAGATCCCGTAGCTTTCGGCGGTAGGGTTCAGGGCACCTCGCGCATAAATACGCTCGCCATCGGCGCCCAATACTCGTCCGGCATCTGCTGCAACAATATAGGGAGCGTGCTCCAGTTCCTGGGGGGTATCGAGAATGCGGTTGTGCAGTAAAAAGCGCTGGATGGCCTGCTGCGTATGAAGTGGCAACGGTTGGCCGGGCTGTGGATAGCTCTCGGGAACCTGGGCAATAACGGCCTGGGCCCACAGCAGCAAGACGAGTAGCGATTTCCTCATGGGGTGAATCTCCTTTATTATGTGCATTCGCGTGAAACGCCTTGGCCTTCGCGGCTTTCGGACGTTTTCCCACGGCACTTATCCCGGCACATCAAGGGTCCATCCCCGGCGCCGACTTGCCTTTACCTCACATGTGCAGCAATTACGCTTATGGCTATTTTGAACATCCTCGAATTTCCGGACTCACGCCTGCGCACCATCGCCAAGCCAGTGGCCGTAGTGGACGCCAAGGTTCGTCAGTTGGTCGATGACATGTTTGAAACAATGTATGAAGCCCCGGGTATCGGCCTCGCCGCGACCCAGGTCGACGTGCATCAGCGCGTCGTGGTCATGGACCTGTCCGAAGACCGCAGCGAGCCCCTGGTGTTTATCAACCCTGAGTTCGAAACCCTGACCGACGAGATGGGCCAGTACCAGGAAGGCTGCCTGTCGGTGCCCGACTTCTACGAGAACGTCGACCGTCCCCAGCGCGTCAAGATCAAGGCCCTGGACCGTGACGGCAAGCCGTTCGAGATGATTGCCGAAGGCCTGCTGGCGGTGTGCATCCAACACGAGTGCGACCACCTCAACGGCAAGCTGTTTGTCGATTACCTGTCCACGCTTAAACGCGACCGGATCAAGAAGAAGCTGGAAAAGAAGCATCGCCAGCAAGCTTGATTCCCTTCTTTCAAAGGCTTGCTCCGGCAAGCCTTTTTCTTTTGTGAGACGTTTCCCATGACCGAGCCACTGCGCATCGTTTTTGCCGGCACCCCCGAATTCGCCGCCGAACACCTCAAGGCCCTGCTCGCCAGCCCTTATGAAATCGTGGCAGTCTACACCCAGCCCGATCGCCCGGCCGGTCGTGGGCAAAAACTGATGCCCAGCCCGGTCAAGCAGCTGGCACTTGAGAACAACATTGTCGTGCTGCAGCCGCCAACCCTGCGCAACGCCGACGCCCAGGCCGAACTGGCTGCGCTGAAGCCGGACCTGCTGGTGGTGGTGGCGTATGGTTTGATCCTGCCCCAGGCCGTGCTGGATATCCCGCGCCTGGGTTGCATCAACAGCCACGCCTCGCTGCTGCCTCGCTGGCGTGGTGCGGCACCGATCCAGCGTGCCGTTGAAGCCGGTGACGCCGAAAGTGGTGTGACCGTGATGCGCATGGAAGCGGGCCTGGACACCGGCCCGATGCTGTTGAAAGTCACCACTCCGATCACCGGGCAAGACACCGGCGGCAGCCTGCATGATCGCCTCGCCGAAATGGGCCCGCCGGCTGTCGTCCAGGCCATCGCAGGCCTGGCTGCCGGCACCCTGCAAGGTGAAGTTCAGGACGACAGCCTCGCCACCTACGCCCACAAATTGAACAAGGATGAAGCCCGCATCGACTGGAGCCGCCCGGCCGTTGAGCTGGAGCGTCTGGTGCGTGCCTTCAACCCGTGGCCGATCTGCCACAGCACGCTCAATGGCGAGGCCTTGAAAGTACTGGCCGCCACCCTGGCCGAAGGCAAGGGCGCCCCCGGCGAGATCATCGGCGCCAGCAAGGACGGCCTGTTGGTAGCGTGCGGTGAACAGGCGCTGTGTCTGACCCGTCTGCAATTGCCCGGCGGCAAGGCGCTGAACTTCAGCGATTTGTTCAACAGCCGCCGTGAGAAATTTGCCGTTGGCATCGTCCTCGGCCAAGCGGTGGACGCGCAATGAACCCACGTCTGGCCGCCGCCAAGGCCCTGGCCGCCGTGCTCAACGGCAAGGCTTCTCTCAATAGTTCGTTGCCGACCCAACTGGATAAAGTCGAAGACCGCGATCGCGGCTTTACCCAGGACCTGGCCTTCGGTACCGCCCGCTGGCAGCCACGTTTATCGGCGCTGGCGGCCAAGCTGCTGCAAAAGCCGTTCAAGGCGGCGGACGCCGATGTCGAGGCGCTGCTGCTGGTGGGCCTGTATCAACTGCTCTACACCCGCGTGCCGGCCCACGCGGCCATCGGCGAAACCGTCGGTTGCGCCGACAAGCTGAAAAAGCCTTGGGCCAAGGCCCTGCTCAACGCCGTGCTGCGCCGCGCCCAGCGCGAAAGCGAAGCGCTGCTGGCCGAGCTGGAACATGACCCGGTGGTGCGCACCGCCCACCCGCGCTGGCTGCAAAAATCCCTGAAGGCGTTCTGGCCCGAGCAGTGGGAAGCCATCTGCGCAGCCAACAACGCGCACCCGCCGATGATCCTGCGGGTCAATCGCCGTCATCACACCCGCGACGCTTATCTCACGTTGCTTAGCGAAGCCGGTGTAGCGGCCACGGCCTGCGTCTACAGCCAGGACGGCATCGTTCTTACAGAACCGGGCGATGTACGTAACCTGCCCGGGTTCGCCGAAGGCTGGATCAGCGTGCAGGACGAAGCCGCTCAACTGGCCGCCGACCTGCTGGACCTGGCCCCGGGCCAACGCGTACTGGACGCCTGTTGCGCCCCCGGCGGCAAGACCTGCCACATCATGGAAGTGCAAGCGGACCTGGCCGGTGTCGTCGCCGTCGACCTGGAAGCCAAGCGCCTGGTGCGTGTGCGGGAAAACCTCGCCCGTCTGGGCCTCAGCGCCGAGCTGATCGCCGCCGACGGCCGCGACACCGCCACCTGGTGGGACGGCAAGCCGTTCCAGCGCATCCTGCTGGACGCACCGTGCTCCGCCACCGGCGTGATCCGCCGCCACCCGGACATCAAGCTGACCCGCCAACCCGACGACATCGCCGCCCTGGCCGTGCTGCAAGGCGAGTTGCTGGACGCGTTGTGGCCGACCCTCGAAGTAGGCGGCATCCTGCTGTACGCCACCTGCTCGACGCTGCCTACCGAAAACACTGAAGTCATCGAAGGCTTCCTTGCTCGCACCAGCGGCGCACGGGAACTGGACCTCGACATCCAGGCCGGGATCAAGCAGCCTCATGGCCGGCAGTTGCTGGCCCAGGAAGGCGGCCACGACGGGTTCTATTACGCCAAGCTGATCAAGATTGCCGCCGCTCGCGGCTGAATGGTTTTAAGGGAGTGACCGGATGAAAATCATCATCCTCGGCGCAGGGCAGGTTGGCGGTACGCTGGCCGAGCATTTGGCCAGCGAAGCCAACGATATCACCGTGGTCGACACCGACGCGGAGCGCCTGCGGGATTTGGGCGACCGTTTGGACATCCGTACTGTACAAGGCCGCGCCTCGTTTCCTACAGTGCTGCGCCAGGCCGGTGCCGACGATGCCGACATGCTGGTGGCAGTCACCAACAGTGACGAAACCAACATGGTTGCCTGCCAGGTCGCCCACACCCTGTTTCACACTCCGACCAAGATCGCCCGAGTGCGTGAGGCCGCGTACCTGACCCGCGCCGGACTGTTCGACAACGACGCGATCCCGGTCGATGTGCTGATCAGCCCGGAACAGGTGGTGACCCATTACATCAAGCGCCTGATTGAACACCCGGGCGCCTTGCAGGTGATCGACTTCGCCGAAGGCAAGGCACAGCTGGTGGCGGTCAAGGCCTACTACGGCGGGCCGTTGGTGGGCCAGCAACTGCGCCAGCTGCGCGAGCACATGCCCAACGTCGAGACGCGGGTGGCGGCGATCTTCCGTCGCGACCGGCCGATCCTGCCCCAGGGCGATACGGTGATCGAGGCTGACGACGAGGTGTTTTTCATCGCCGCCAAAGCGAACATTCGCGCGGTGATGAGCGAAATGCGCCGTCTGGATGAGACCTATAAACGCATCGTCATCGCCGGCGGCGGGCAGATCGGTGAGCGCTTGGCCGAGGCCATCGAAAGCCGCTACCAGGTGAAGATCATCGAGATGAATCCGGCACGCTGCCGGTATTTGTCCGACACCCTCGACAGCACCGTGGTCCTGCAGGGCAGCGCCTCGGATCGTGATCTGCTGCTGGAAGAAAACATCGCCGACGCCGACATCTTCCTGGCCCTGACCAACGATGACGAAGCCAACATCATGTCGTCGTTGCTGGCCAAGCGGCTGGGGGCGAAGAAGGTGATGACCATCATCAACAACCCGGCCTACGTCGACCTGATCCAGGGCGGCGATATCGACATCGCCATCAGCCCGCAACTGGCGACCATCGGCACCTTGCTGGCCCACGTGCGCCGCGGCGATATCGTCAGTGTGCACTCGTTGCGCCGGGGTGCGGCGGAAGCCATCGAGGCGATTGCCCACGGTGATTCAAAATCGAGCAAGGTGATTGGCAAGGCGATCCGCGATATCGGCCTGCCGCCGGGCACCACCATCGGCGCAATCATTCGCGATGAAGAAGTGATCATCGCCCACGACGACACGGTGATCGCCACGGGCGACCACGTGATTCTGTTCCTTGTGGATAAAAAACATATCCGCGATGTGGAGAAGCTGTTCCACGTGGGCCTGAGCTTTTTCTGATCAAACGGAGTGACCGACATGCTCGAATCCCTGGAAAAAATGCTCGCCAAGGGTGTGGATAACTCACTGCTGCGGTTTGGTTTGGGCAAGGGTTATCTTGATCTGAAGGACAACGCCAAGGCGGCCGAGCATTTGCAGAAATGCGTCGAGTTCGATCCGAAGTATTCGGCGGCGTGGAAGCTGTTGGGCAAGGCGCAACTGGGGCAGGGTGATAACGCTGCAGCGCGGTTAGCTTGGGAGAAGGGTATTGAAGCGGCCCTGGCACATGGCGACAAGCAGGCCGAAAAGGAAATGACCGTATTCCTGAAGAAACTCGACCGCCAAGCTTAAGCAGAACCCAATGTGGGAGCGGGCTTGCTCGCGAAGGCGTCGTGTCAGTCACCGAATTTGTGTCTGATACACCGCCTTCGCGAGCAAGCCCGCTCCCACATTTTGTTTTGTGCCAACCTTGAGTCAGCCGTACATCAATACCACCGCGCCTCACCCGGCGGGCGTTTCTTGAAGCGTTTCATGCTCCACATGTACTGGCTCGGGTAAGCCCCCACATAGCGCTCCACCACCTTGCTCATCGCCGCACACGAAGTGGCTGTATCGGTGCTGTACATGTCTTCCGGCGCCGCTTCCAGGATCACTTTGTAGCCCGAGCCATCCGGCAGCCGCAGGGCATGCAGGAACACCCCGACCGCCTTGTGCCCCGCCAGCATGTTCGGCACGAACTTGCTGGTCAGCGCCTGGGTGGCGAAGAACGGCACGAAGATCCCGGCCGATTCCGCCGGCTCCGGATCCGCAGGAATCCCCACCTGGCCGCCTTTGCGCACTTCCTTGATGACGCTGAGGATGCCTTCCTTGGTGGACGCCGCCACGCGGTTACCCAGTTGCACCCGCTGTTTGCGCAGCAAGTCATCCACCGCCTTGAGCTTCGGCGGGCGGTAGAAAATGATCGGTTTGCACTGGCTGCAATAGAAGTGGTTCAACACTTCCCAGTTGCCCAGGTGGCTGGTGATGCCGACCACGCCTTTGCCCGAAGCCAGGGCTTCGTGCAGCACTTCCAGGCCTTCGACCTCGCGCACCAGGTCGATGGAACGCTGGGCCGGCCAGATCCAGGCGCAGGCGCTTTCGGTCAGGGACTTGCCGATGTCCATCAGGCTGCGTCCAACGAGACGCTCGCGCTCGGTCGGATCCATGTCCGGGAAGCATTTGGACAGGTTGATCCGCACCGTCTCGCGGGAACGGTTGGGGGTTTTCCACATGATCCAGCCAATTGCCGAACCGACCGCTTGCACCGCGCGCCAGGGCAGCAGGGCAAACAACCGAAGAGCGCCTACCAGCAAGGCGCCTTTAAACTTTTCCACAGGTCACTCCTGATCGTGTGTGGTGCGCAAAGCCGCCATTCTAACCGGCGTTGGCGAGGTCCGCGTAACGGTCGCAGTCCTGAGTGTGGTCCATGACCATGCCCGAGGCCTGCATGAACGCGTAGCAGATGGTCGGCCCGACGAAGGTGAAGCCGGCTTTTTTCAAGGCTTTGCTCATGGCCTCAGCCTCCGGCGTAATGGCCGGGACCTGGCTGCGGTCCTTGAAATGATTGACCTTGGGCACGCCGCCCACAAACGACCACAGAAACTCCACGGGGTCCTGCAGCGCCAGCCAGGCGGCGGCATTGCGCCGGGTGGCATTGAGTTTCAGGCGGTTACGCACGATGCCCGGATCGAGCATCAGCGCTTCGATCTCGGCATCGCTCAGTTGGGCCAGACGCTGCGCATCAAAGCCGAACAAGACCTTTCGATAATGCTCGCGTTTGCGTAAAACGGTGATCCAGGACAGGCCCGCCTGGAACCCTTCGAGCAAAAGCAACTCGAACAGTCCCTGCGCATCGCGCAGCGGCGTTCCCCACTCCTGATCGTGATAAGCCATGTACAGCGGATCTTCAGAACACCAAAAGCAGCGTGGCATAAGGCTCCAGGGGATGGTGGCGCGGCCGAATCGGGTATACTCCCGCTCTTTAAATCGCAGCCCAAGTAACAGGTGAATTTCGTGAGCCAGCCTACGCCAGCCGTGCGTACCTTCCAAGACTTGATCCTCGCCCTCCAGCAATACTGGGCCGAGCAAGGTTGTGTGGTACTTCAGCCCTACGATATGGAAGTAGGCGCCGGCACTTTCCACACCGCTACCTTCCTGCGGGCCATCGGCCCGGAAACCTGGAACGCCGCTTATGTGCAGCCCAGTCGTCGCCCGACTGACGGCCGCTACGGCGAAAACCCGAACCGCCTGCAGCACTACTACCAGTTCCAGGTGGTTCTGAAGCCAAACCCGGACAACTTCCAGGAGCTGTACCTGGGCTCGTTGAAACATGTCGGCCTGGACCCGCTGGTCCACGACATCCGTTTCGTCGAAGACAACTGGGAATCGCCAACCCTGGGCGCCTGGGGCCTGGGCTGGGAAGTCTGGCTCAACGGCATGGAAGTGACGCAGTTCACTTACTTCCAGCAAGCCGGCGGCATCGAGTGCTACCCGGTGACCGGCGAGATCACCTACGGTCTCGAGCGCCTGGCCATGTACCTGCAAGGCGTGGACTCGGTCTACGACCTGGTGTGGGCTGACGGCCCGTTCGGCAAGGTGACCTACGGCGACGTGTTCCACCAGAACGAAGTGGAGCAGTCGACCTACAACTTCGAACACGCGAACGTCGAGAAGCTGTTCGAACTGTTCGACTTCTATGAAAGCGAAGCCAAGCGCCTGATCGAACTGGATCAGCCGCTGCCGTTGCCAAGCTATGAAATGGTTCTGAAGGCATCCCACACCTTCAACCTGCTGGACGCCCGTCGTGCCATCTCGGTAACTGCGCGCCAGCAATACATCCTGCGTGTACGCACCCTGGCGCGTTCCGTCGCCCAAGCCTACCTGTTGGCTCGCGCCAAGCTGGGCTTCCCGATGGCCACCCCGGACCTGCGTGATGAAGTGTTGGCTAAGCTGGAGGCTGCACAATGAGTGCTCAAGATTTCCTGGTTGAACTGGGCACCGAAGAGCTGCCACCCAAGGCACTGAATACCCTGGCCGACGCATTCCTGGCCGGTATCGAAAAAGGCCTGCAAACCGCTGGCCTGAAGTTCGCCGCAAAAAAAGTCTACGCCGCGCCGCGCCGACTGGCTGTGTTGCTCACCGCACTGGAAACCCAGCAGCCGGACCGCAGCATCAACCTCGACGGCCCGCCACGCCAGGCCGCCTTCGATGCTGAAGGCAACCCGACTCAAGCCGCCCTTGGTTTTGCCAAGAAGTGTGGCGTCGAGCTGAGCGAAATCGACCAGAGTGGCCCGAAGCTGCGTTTCAGCCAGGTCATCACCGGCAAGCCGACCGCCAGCCTGTTGCCGACCATCGTTGAAGACTCGCTGAACGACCTGCCGATTCCCAAGCGCATGCGCTGGGGTGCCCGCAAGGAAGAGTTCGTGCGCCCGACCCAATGGCTGGTGATGCTGCTCGGTGACCAGGTCATCGACTGCACCATCCTCGCCCAGAAGGCCGGCCGTGATTCACGTGGCCACCGCTTCCACCATCCTGAAGCCGTGCGAATCACCGCGCCCGCCAACTACCTCAATGACCTGCGTGCAGCCTATGTGCTGGCGGATGCCAATGAGCGCCGCGAGCTGATCAGCAAGCGTACCGAAGAGCTGGCCCGCCTGCAGGAAGGCACCGCCATCGTGCCGCCAAGCCTGCTGGACGAAGTGACCGCTTTGGTTGAATGGCCAGTGCCGCTGGTGTGCTCGTTCGAGGAGCGTTTCCTCGACGTGCCGCAGGAAGCGCTGATCACCACCATGCAGGACAACCAGAAGTATTTCTGCCTGCTGGACGTCGACGGCAAGCTGCTGCCGCGCTTCATCACCGTGGCCAACATCGAAAGCAAGGACCCGCAGCAGATCATCGCCGGTAACGAAAAAGTCGTTCGCCCGCGCCTGACTGACGCCGAGTTCTTCTTCAAGCAAGACAAGAAGCAGAAGCTCGAAGACTTCAACCTGCGCCTGCAGAACGTGGTGTTCCAGGAAAAACTCGGCAGCGTATACGACAAGGCCGTACGGGTTTCCAAGCTGGCGGCCTACATCGCGCCACGCATTGGTGGCGATGCTGCCTGGGCTGCGCGTGCCGGCCTGCTGTCCAAGTGCGACCTGGCCACCGAGATGGTCGGCGAGTTCCCGGAGATGCAAGGTGTTGCCGGTTACTACTACGCCCTGAATGATGGCGAGCCGCAGGACGTCGCCCTCGCGCTGAACGAGCAGTACATGCCGCGCGGTGCCGGCGCCGAGCTGCCGACCACCCTCACCGGTGCGGCCGTGGCCATCGCTGACAAGCTGGATACCCTCGTCGGTATCTTCGGTATCGGCATGTTGCCTACCGGCAGCAAAGACCCGTATGCGCTGCGCCGTGCGGCCCTGGGCGTGCTGCGCATCCTGATCGACAAGAAGCTCGACCTCGACCTGACCCAGGCCGTGGTGTTTGCGGTTGGCCAGTTCGGTGCCAAGGTCAAGCAAGCGGGCCTGGCCGAGCAAGTGCTGGAGTTCGTGTTCGACCGTCTGCGTGCGCGTTACGAAGACGAAGGCGTGGATGTTTCGGTGTACCTGTCGGTACGTGCCCTGCAACCAGGTTCGGCGCTGGACTTCGACCAGCGTGTGCAGGCCGTACAGGCCTTCCGCAAGCTGCCGGAAGCCGGTGCCCTGGCCGCCGTGAACAAGCGTGTGTCGAACCTGCTGAGCAAGGCCGACAACCTCGGCAATGCCGAAGTCGACCCGGGCCTGTTTGCCGATGCCAAGGAGTTCTCGCTGAACTCGGCCATCGCCAAGGCAGAAAATGCAGTGAAGCCGCTGATCGCCGAACGCAACTACGCCGAAGCACTGGCGCGCCTGGCCACCTTGCGTGAGCCGGTGGATGCGTTCTTCGAAGCGGTGATGATCAATGCCGAAGACGCGGGCGTGCGGAAAAACCGCTACGCCATGCTGGCGCGCCTGCGCGGCCTGTTCATCAATATCGCTGACATTTCCGTACTGAGCTGACCATGTTGAAACTGCTGATTCTCGATCGGGACGGAGTGATCAATTACGACTCCGACGCTTACATCAAATCGGTGGCGGAATGGATTCCACTGCCCGGCTCGATCGAGGCCATCGCGCAGTTGAGCAAAGCGGGCTGGACAGTGGCCATCGCCACCAACCAGTCCGGCATCGCCCGCGGCTACTACGACATCGCCACCCTCGACGCCATGCACGCGCGCCTGCGCACGCTGGTGGCCGAGCAGGGCGGTGAAGTAGGGCTGGTGGTGTATTGCCCGCACGGCCCGGATGAAGGCTGCGATTGCCGCAAGCCCAAACCGGGTATGCTTAAAACTATTGCTGAACATTACAACGTGCCGTTGGCTGGGCTATGGTTTGTCGGGGACAGCCTCGGTGACCTGGAAGCCGCCAAAGCCGTCGACTCTCAGCCAGTTTTGGTAAAAACCGGGAAAGGCGAAAAGACCCAGGCTAAAACCCTGCCGGTAGGTACTTTGATTTTTGACGATCTGGCGGCGGTTGCCGCAGAACTTATCAACAACTAGCAGCCCTTCTGACTTCCTGACCAAGGACTGTTCGGGAGCGCGCTTTTAACAGGCGGGCGTTGTCCCGCAACGGTAAATGCCGCCATGTCGATTTTGCAGGCCATCAGAACCTTCTTCTTTTACCTGCTGTTGGGCACCAGCTCCTTTCTCTGGTGCACCCTGAGCTTTTTTATCGCGCCTTTCCTGCCGTTCAAGGCGCGCTATCGTTTCATCAACGTCTTTTGGTGCAACTGCGCGCTGTGGTTGACCAAGGTGTTCCTGAACATTCGTTTCGAGATCAAGGGCGCCGAAAACGTCCCGGACCAGCCTTGTGTGATTCTGTCGAACCACCAGAGCACCTGGGAAACCTTTTTCCTGTCTGCGTATTTCTCGCCCCTGAGCCAGGTGCTCAAGCGTGAGCTGCTGTACGTGCCATTCTTCGGCTGGGCCATGGCCATGCTGCGACCGATCGCCATCGACCGCGACAACCCCAAGGCCGCACTCAAGCATGTGGCCAAGAAGGGCGATGAGCTGTTGAAGGATGGGGTTTGGGTGCTGATCTTCCCTGAAGGCACACGCGTGCCCTACGGCACTGTGGGCAAGTTCTCACGTGGCGGTACGGCCCTGGCGGTGAACGCCGGGCTGCCGGTGCTGCCGATTGCCCACAACGCCGGCAAGTTCTGGCCAAAGACCGGCTGGGCCAAGCGTGAAGGCACCATCACTGTAATCATTGGCGAGCCCATGTATGCCGAGGGCGAAGGCCCACGTGCCATTGCAGCGCTGAACGACCGTGCCCAGGCATGGAATGAAGCGCAACAAAGAGCCATGGGTTCGTTGCCGCCGGAGCCGGTTGTGGTCGACACGCCGGTGATTTGAGTTTCTGTGGATAACCTGTGTACGGTTTGTTGGCGAATTGCGCTTTTTAGCTTATAGGCTGCTGATTTACTTACATATTTCCCAAGCTCATAAAACGGCGGAAAAGGTGCATAAGTTTTTTCCGCATTAAAAAACCGGTCCTTGAGACCGGTTTTTTATGCACAGGTGAAAAGCCGCGATTCAGTCTCGCCACAATGGCAGTTGAAGGATGAAGGTCGTACCTTTATCCACCTCGCTCTCGCAGCGAATTCTCCCACCGTGACGATCCACGACGGCCTTGACCATGGTCAGCCCCAACCCCAATCCTTCACTGCCCTGAGCCGAGGCGAAGCGCCGGTATTGAGCGAAGAGTTCGGGCAAATCCTGCGGGGAGATTCCTCGCCCCTGGTCGCTGATACGGCACTGCAAAGCGTCTTCATGGCTGGTCAGGCTTAACGTAACGGTGGTGCCCGATGGGCTGTATTTCACCGCATTTTCCAACAGGTTGAACAAGGCTCGGGTCAGCAGCGATTGGTCTGCCCACACCGTTTCTTCGCCGTCTTCATCCAGGTGATGGACCAGGCGAATGCCTTTCAACTGGGCGTGCACTGCGACTTGATCAAATGCGTCGAGCACCAACATGGCGAACAGGCTGGGCTGGAATTGGTAGCCATCGGATTCGGCTTTCGCCAGCTGCACGAATGATTCGGTCAGGTTCAGGGCACGGCGGACTTGTTGTTCGATCTGCGCAAATATCGGCGCGGCGGTGTCCTGAACATCCAACAGGGCCAGGATCGCCGAATGCGGCGCACGCAAGTCATGGGACAGAAAGCGCAGCAGGGTCTCCCGTTGCTGCTGGGCATCACGCTCAATGCTCAGGTCTGTGAGGCTCAGCAGCCAGCCCAGGGCCACGTCACCGTCTGCGGGCAGCAGCGGCGCCAGGTCGAGGCGCAGGCTGCGGTCAAGGGTGTCGCGGAACTCGACAATCTCCAGCGTCGACAGGGCAGGGCGAACACCGTCCTGCAGCGGTGGGTAACCTAATGCGGCGAGCTGATCCAAGAGGTTTTCGGCCACCAGTTCATTGCCGAACACACCGCGGGCAATTCGATTGGCCAGCAGGACGTTGCCCCTGGGATCGGTAATCAAGGTTGCTACAGGCAAACATTCCAGCCCATCGGCCATGAAGCGACGAGTGTCCCGGGTACGGCTGACCGCTTGTTCGAGGGCGAAGATTCGTCCCTGCAATACATCACCCTGGCTGGCGGGCGCTCGACGGCGCTCCGGGAGCACTTTGGGCTCGTTGTCCAGGCGTGCCAGTTCCCAGCCGAAGTAGGCCAGGATCACGCTCAGGCGCCGCCAGTTCCAGATCAGATAGCTGAGCAACATGCCAACCAGACTTGCTGCCGGCGACCACCAATGGCCCAGGCGCAACAGGCCCCAAGAACCCAGAAGCGCAGCCCCCATGCAACCGAGGGTCAACCACAGTGCATAACGCGGGCGAAACAGCAGAAGGCCCAACAGCACCGCGACCATCGCGGTGGCCAGTAGCGTCGCCATCCACACGGGCAGATCGACAATACTGCGCCCTTGCAGCAAGCCATTGAGAATATTTGCCTGGATCTCCACGCCCGGGGTGGTGCCGACACTAGCCGAAAGCGGCGTGACATAACGGTCGCCCATGCCCGGTGCCGTAGCGCCAATCAGGATCAAGCGGTCGCGCAGCAACTCGGATGGCACCTCCCCGCGCAAGACACTGATATACGGCACGCTGGGAAAGCCGGCATGACTGGCAATAAAAGGAATTCGAATGGCATTTTCCCGCTGCCAGCTGGAGCTTTCCGACGGACCAGGTGCGCCCGGCATTCCGGATCGCTGGCCGCTCAGTTCAAACGCCAGCCAGGCTAACTGCGGTGTCAAATTACCGGGTGGACCTTCACGCAAATACAGGCTTCGAACGATACCGTCGCTGTCCGCTTCCACGTTGATATGGCCGACGCTACGGGCGCAATCACGCAAGGGCAACACAGGCAGGATTTGCGCCACAGGCTGGCCGTAGCGTGGCGAACCTTCACGAATCAAAGGCAACAGGACGTTGCCAGCGCTGCACATAGCCTCGGCCAGGCGCAGGTCATTGGCTGGCTCCCGGGCGGGCTCGCTGAAGATCACATCAAACAGGATGCCGGCAGGCTTGGCGGCGCTCAGCCGATCAAGCAGGTCGGCATGCACACGTCGGGACCACGGCCATTGGCCGAGCTCCTTCAGGCTTCGGTCGTCGATCGTTACCAGCAGGATGCGTGGATCCACCGATAAAGGCGCCAGCCGGCGGAGGCTGTCATACAGCGGGTTATTGAGGGCCAGGCCAGGGCTCAGGGACAGGAAGGCCGTGATGGGTAATAGCAACAGGCTGACCCACAGCCATTCGCGCACCAGGCCATTGAACAGCCGCTGAGCCTGAGTCGGTTGGCGCTTTTCAGCCCTGTGCCACAGCCTCACCGGCTCGCGTCCAGGGCACTACTGCACGCGGTTCGCGGGTGGGTAATAGAAAATGTCATAAACCCCGGTTTCTCCCTCAAGCCCGTGTTCATCATATGCCGACAAGCGAACGTGATAGAACGATGCTTTCAGCCCAGTGAAGCGCATTTGCGGCTTGTCGGAGAAGTTTTCCTGCTTGATGTTCAGAAACTCCTTATCGGTCGCGACCTGGGCCCGGTAGCGCTGGGCCCCGGCCAATGGCCGCAGGAACAGGGTCCAGACAGGCGCATCGCCCTTTTGGCCGTCCTGGCCGACCAACCGTGGCGCATCAAGCAGTTCCACGGGTTTGAGTTCGCCTTGTTTCTTGAAGGCCAGGCCCTGCCGCGCACCAACCTTTACTTCACCAGAGACTGGACCGGTAATGGGCTTCTTCTTGATAGGGCGCGGGCTCGGTGGAGCGTCATCACGATTGACCGCCACTTGCCCGTTGAGTACTTCCACCAGCGATTGTTCGCCATCGTTACGTACACGGAAATGCGTGCCGCGTACCCCTAGAACGCCCACCGGGGTCATGATCTGGAAACGGTCATAGTCGCTGGCACGCTTGATCACGTAAGCCTCGACCTGACCTTCTTCAAGAATCACCTGGGGAATGGATTGCTCCTCGACCAGATGCAATCGGACCTGGGAGCTGGAGGGCAAGACAATCCGCGAGCCGTCCCCCAGCAACAGGCTGACAAATGCGCCCGATGAGGTTTTTACGCTTTCTTGTTCATCAATGAACATGCCTTCTTCCAGGGCCGTGGACACACCCTTGGCATCCAGTTTCCAGGCTTCACCCGTGAGGTGCTGCACCACTGCCGGAAGCGGTTGCGCGCGGCACATCCGGTTGTCGTCGATATAGGGTGCACGGGGAGGGGCAGGGCGTGCCAAGGCCGGAAGACTCACTACGCCAAGCGTAACGATCAGGCCCGAACTCAACAGCGTAGAAGCGGCAGAGCGGAATCGGCAAGGGAAAAAGGTCATGGCGCTCATCAAGATTCTAGTTCTAATGGGTCATCAGAAAGCACTTTCAGGCAGCGTCTTGCAGCGGGAAGACCTTGAGTACCGTCTACGATACTCGATGAGGTATCCAGTCGATAGCCGAAATATCTGGGAGCGTGAGATCCATTGCAGAAGATGACACGTCCCTGTGTCGGAGCACTTCCGTCGCTCCAATCCGTGTGTCATCCAGCGAGAGCGAATTTACCTACAACATAGGTGCATCGGACCGATTCGCAACATTTGTTCAGATTTGCGGGTACTTAAAATACCCAACGTTGGGTCTGCTGCTGTTCGCTGAGTTGCTGAAACGGTGAACGGGCGAAGCCCATGCCATTGCCGGGCTCACTCAAAGTCTGCCGTTCCTCGAACGGCATAGGTATCGCCGGCTTATTGGCCCCGACCGTTTCCGTGCCCAGCGTAGCAACCATCACCACCAATACCAGTCTTCCCCATACATCAACCTTCCCCAGAACGGCCATACGTCTCGAAACAGCATAAAACCAGATTGCCATTGATCCTTTTCCTGAAGGTCTCGAGCCGGTATCTTCCCAGCTTGGGTGTTGACGATTTCCAATGGCTTGCGGCCATTTGATATCAGCGTACCGAGAGATTCAGAGGGCCTGAGAATCTGGCCATAATTGTTCAGATTCGATGCCCGCATTCTTCAATAAGAAAGGACCCTGCCATGCGTGTCGCAATATTGGATGACGAACCTGCTGAACTGCGGCGGGTGGAACAGACACTGCGACAAATCCCCAGCGCTGCGGATCAGCCATGGACCCTGCACTGCTTCGAGCGTGGAGAAGACCTGCTGCGACAACTGCGCCGCGAGACCTTCGACTTGCTGATCCTTGACTGGCAACTGCCCGACCTCAGTGGCCTGGCATTGCTGCGCTGGACCCGCGAGCACATGGAAGCGCCGCCAGCCGCCATAATGCTTACCAGCCGCGATGCCGAGAGCGATATCGTCCAGGCGCTGAACAGTGGTGCCGATGATTACGTCAGCAAGCCGTTTCGTCCCAATGAGCTTAAGGCTCGGGTGAATGCCGTTCTGCGTCGCCACGGGTTGCAGAAGTCTGCAGCCAGTGAGGTGCATACCTTCAATGACCTGACCTTTGATGATGCTGAACTCACGGTGAGCAGGGCGGGAAAACCCATCAGCCTGACGGAGCGCGAATACCGCCTGGCGCGGTGCCTGTTTGAGAACCTGGCGCGGCCGCTGTCTCGAGAGTACCTGTATGAACGGTTCTGGACCCATGAGGAGATGGTGTCGTCGCGGCCGCTGGATACGCATATTTATCGGCTGCGGAATAAGCTCGGGCTGACGGCGGATCGGGGTTGGCAGTTGCTGACGATCTATGGGTACGGATATCGGTTGGAGAGTGTGACGGCGGCTTCCGAGGACTGAGATGTTCCACGTGGAGCATTTATAAAATGCTCATATCCTGCCCATAAAAAAGGCCAACGCTAAGCGTTGGCCTTTTTTTTTGCTGCAACCTGATCAGAAGTCCAGGTTGGAAACCGCCAGGGCATTGCTCTCGATGAAGTCACGACGAGGCTCGACCGCATCACCCATCAGGGTGTTGAAGATCTGGTCCGCGCCAATGGCGTCTTCGATGGTCACGCGCAGCATGCGACGCTGGGCTGGGTCCATGGTGGTTTCCCACAGCTGATCCGGGTTCATTTCGCCCAGACCTTTGTATCGCTGAATGGTGTGGCGCTTGGTGCTTTCCGCCATCAACCAGTCCAGGGCTTCCTTGAACTCTTTGACCGCTTTCTTGCGCTCGCCACGCTGAATGTAAGCACCGTCGTCCAGCAGGGTGCTCAGTTGCGCGCCGAGGGTAACAACCGTCTTGTAGTCGTTGCTGCCGAAGAAGTCGCGGTTGAAGGTGACGTAGTTCGACAGGCCGTGGGAGATCAGTTCGACCTCTGGCAGCCAGACGTTACGTTCACGGTCTTCACGCAGGCTGGCTTTGTAGACCAGGCCGGATTTTTCAACGGTACGCAGGCGGACTTCGTACTGGGCCAACCAAGCCTGCATGTGGGCATGATCACCCAACTGCTCCAGGCTGACGGATGGCAGGTAGATGAAGTGCTCGGTCAGCTCCTGGGGGTACAGGCGCGACAAACGCTTGAGGGTCTTCATCACCATGCGGAAGTCGTTTACCAGGCGCTCCAACGCTTCACCGGAGATGCCCGGGGCTTCGTCGTTCAAGTGCAGGCTCGCATCTTCCAGGGCCGACTGCGTCATGTACTCTTCCATGGCGTCGTCGTCTTTGATGTATTGCTCTTGCTTGCCTTTTTTCACTTTGTACAACGGCGGCTGGGCGATGTAGATGTAGCCACGCTCGATCAACTCCGGCAACTGACGGAAGAAGAACGTCAGCAGCAGGGTGCGGATGTGCGAACCGTCAACGTCAGCATCGGTCATGATGATGATGTTGTGGTAGCGCAGCTTGTCGATGTTGTACTCATCGCGGCCGATGCCACAGCCCAGGGCGGTGATCAAGGTGCCGACTTCCTGCGAGGAAATCATCTTGTCGAAACGCGCCTTCTCGACGTTGAGGATCTTACCCTTCAACGGCAGGATGGCCTGGGTGCGACGGTTGCGACCCTGCTTGGCGGAACCGCCAGCAGAGTCACCTTCCACCAGGTACAGTTCGGAGAGGGCAGGGTCTTTCTCCTGGCAGTCAGCCAGTTTGCCCGGCAGGCCGGCGATATCCAGCGCACCTTTACGACGCGTCATCTCACGGGCTTTACGCGCCGCTTCACGAGCCCGTGCTGCGTCGATCATCTTGCCGACAACCAGCTTGGCTTCGTTCGGGTTTTCCAGCAGGAAGTCGGAGAAGTACTTGCCCATTTCCTGTTCGACCGCTGTCTTCACTTCGGAGGACACCAGCTTGTCTTTGGTCTGGGAGCTGAACTTCGGATCCGGAACCTTGACCGAGATAATGGCGGTCAGGCCTTCGCGGGCATCGTCACCGGTGGTGGCGACTTTGTGTTTCTTCGCCAAGCCTTCCGCTTCGATGTAGGTGTTCAGGTTACGCGTCAGTGCAGAACGGAAACCCACCAGGTGAGTACCGCCATCGCGCTGAGGAATGTTGTTGGTGAAGCACAACAGGTTCTCGTTGAAGCTGTCGTTCCACTGCAGGGCGATTTCTACGCCGATGCCGTCTTCACGCTGGATGTTGAAGTGGAACACCTGATTGACCGCGGTCTTGTTGGTGTTCAGGTATTCAACGAACGCACGCAGACCGCCTTCGTACTTGAACAGCTCTTCCTTGCCGCTGCGTTCGTCCTTGAGGACGATACCCACACCGGAGTTCAGGAAAGACAGTTCACGAATCCGCTTGGCCAGAATGTCCCAGCTGAAGTGGATGTTCTTGAAGGTTTCAGCCGAAGGCTTGAAGTGAATCTGCGTACCAGTGCTTTCGCTGTCACCGACGATTTTCATCGGTTCCTGTGGAACACCATGAACGTAAGTCTGTTCCCAGATCTTGCCGCTACGACGCACAGTCAGGATCAGCTCTTCAGAAAGGGCGTTTACTACCGAAACACCTACACCGTGCAAACCGCCGGATACTTTATAGGAGTTATCGTCGAACTTACCGCCGGCGTGGAGCACGGTCATGATGACCTCTGCCGCCGAAACGCCTTCTTCTTTATGCACATCTACCGGAATGCCGCGACCGTTGTCGCGTACGGTGATGGATTCGTCCGGGTGGATGATGATGCTGATGTCGTCGCAGTGACCGGCCAAAGCTTCGTCGATCGAGTTATCGACCACCTCGAACACCATGTGGTGCAGACCGCTGCCATCATCGGTATCACCGATGTACATACCGGGACGTTTGCGTACGGCATCCAAACCTTTAAGCACTTTAATGCTGGTCGAGTCGTACGTATTCGTATTTTCTTCGCTCATGCCTTCACTCCCGATGGTCGTGGGTCTGGGTGATACGGCCTTGTTCCACGTGGAACAAAGCGACTGGCGTTTCCGTCTGCCAGCCTTCCCTCAATAATTCGTGGTCTACACAGGTGATAAACACCTGGCAGCGTAAGTCTTCCAACAAGCGGCATAACGCGCGGCGGTGCTGCTCGTCCAGTTCGGACGGCAAGTCATCCACCAGATAAATACATTGCCCGCGCCGGGCCTGGCTAACCAGATGCCCCTGGGCGATACGCAAAGCGCAGACCACCAACTTCTGCTGACCGCGGGACAAGATATCCGCAGCATTATGTGCGCCCAATCTAAGGCGCAAATCAGCCCGTTGTGGTCCGGCCTGGGTGTGACCAATTTGCTGATCCCGTTGCAAGGACGTCGCGAGCACTGCACTCAGTTCCCGGTCTTTGTCCCAACCACGGTAGTAGCTCAACGTCAGCCCCTCGAGTTCAAGTAACTCGCTCAAGGTCTGCTCAAAGACTGGTTTCAAGGCTTTGATATAGGCGCGGCGGTATTCATCTATTTCAGCGCTGGCCAGGCACAGTTCCCGGTCCCAAGCAGCTTGTGAAGCGGCGTCAAGTGTACCATGCCGCAGCCATGAGTTCCGCTGCCGCAGGGCCTTCTGCAGGCGCTGCCAAGTGGCCATGAAACGCGGTTCCACGTGGAACACTCCCCAATCGAGGAATTGCCTGCGGATTTTTGGCGCGCCTTCCAGCAAGCGGAAGCTGTCCGGGTTGATCAGTTGCAGCGGCAGGATTTCTGCCAGCTGCGCAGCACTACGAGCATTCTGCCCATCGATGCGGATTTGAAACTCCCCCTGACGATCACGAGAAATCCCCAGGCTGCTATGACCGCCTTCGGCCAATTCGACTTGGCCAAATACTGTGCACGCCAGTTGCTCGTACTGAATCACCGGCAACAAGCGGGCACTGCGAAAGGAACGAGCGAGCCCCAGCAGGTGAATGGCTTCCAGCACGCTGGTTTTGCCACTGCCGTTGGCGCCGTGGAGGATATTGATGCGGGGGGAGGGGGAGAAGGTCACCGGGTGCAAATTGCGCACCGCGGTGACCGAGACGCGACTGAGGGACATCTAGCTTCTGCTGAACATGATTACAGGCGCATCGGCATGACAACGTAAGCCGAGTCATCGTTGTCGGATTCTTGTACCAGGGCGCTGCTGTTGGAGTCAGACAGAATCAGGCGAACCTGTTCAGTGGTCATCACGCCCAGCACGTCCAACAGGTAGCTGACGTTGAAGCCGATTTCCAGGTTGCCGCCGTTGTAGTCGACGCCCACTTCTTCTTCCGCTTCTTCCTGCTCAGGGTTATTCGCCTGGATTTTCAGTTGGCCGTTGGCCAATTGCAGGCGGATACCACGGTATTTCTCGTTGGAAAGAATAGCGGTACGGCTGAACGCTTCACGCAGGGCCTGACGATCACCAATCACCAGCTTGTCGCCGCCTTTAGGCAGAACGCGCTCGTAATCCGGGAACTTGCCGTCAACCAGCTTGGAAGTGAAGGTGAACTCGCCAGTGGTCGCGCGGATGTGGTGCTGGCCCAGCACGATACTGACATTGCCATCCGGCTCAGTCAGCAGGCGCGCGAGTTCCAGAATACCTTTACGCGGCACGATCACCTGGTGGCGATCCGGCTGACCGATATCGGCTTTCATCGAGCACATGGCCAGTCGGTGACCGTCGGTGGCTACGGCGCGGATGATGCCTTCGGAGACTTCCAGCAGCATGCCGTTAAGGTAATAACGCACGTCCTGCTGGGCCATGGCGAAACTGGTGCGCTCGATCAAACGGCGCAGTCGGCTTTGTTCCAGGCTGCAGGTCAGCGAGCCTGGGCCTTCTTCCACGGTCGGGAAGTCGTTGGCCGGCAAGGTCGACAGGGTGAAACGGCTGCGACCGGCCTTGACCACCAGCTTTTGCTCATCAACCTTGATGTCGATCAGCGCGTCGTTGGGCAGGCTCTTGCAGATGTCCATCAGCTTGCGCGCCGGCACGGTGATCTCGCCGGGTTCGGCGGGCTCTTCGAGCTGGACGCGACCGACCAGCTCGACTTCCAGGTCGGTACCGGTCAAGGACAATTGCTGGCCTTCGACAACCAGCAATACGTTGGAAAGCACCGGCAAGGTCTGTCGGCGCTCGACGACGCCTGCGACCAGTTGCAGGGGTTTCAACAGGGCTTCGCGTTGAATGGTGAAATGCATGGTCTAGTCCCTTGCCTTAATAAGCTGCGCTGGTGTTCATCAAGTAGTCAGTGTACGCAGCAGGTTCTTGTAGTCCTCGCGAATATCCGCGTCGGATTCCTTAAGTTCGTTGATCTTGCGGCACGCGTGCAAGACCGTGGTGTGGTCGCGACCGCCAAACACATCACCAATTTCCGGCAGGCTGTGGTTGGTCAGCTCTTTGGAGAGCGCCATCGCTACCTGGCGGGGACGTGCTACCGAGCGCGAACGGCGCTTGGACAGCAGGTCGGAAATCTTGATCTTGTAATACTCGGCCACGGTGCGCTGGATGTTATCCACACTCACCAGCTTGTCTTGCAACGCCAGCAGGTCTTTCAGGGATTCGCGAATCAGCTCGATGGTGATGTCACGACCCATGAAGTGCGAGTGAGCGATGACCCGCTTGAGTGCGCCTTCCAGTTCACGCACGTTGGAGCGAATGCGCTGGGCGATAAAGAACGCGGCGTCGTGCGGCAGGTCGACTTTGGCCTGGTCGGCCTTTTTCATCAGGATCGCGACGCGGGTTTCAAGCTCCGGCGGTTCTACCGCTACGGTCAGGCCCCAGCCGAAGCGCGACTTCAGGCGCTCTTCCAGGCCTTCGATTTCCTTCGGATAACGGTCACTGGTCAGGATGACCTGTTGGCCACCTTCGAGCAACGCGTTGAACGTATGGAAAAACTCTTCCTGGGAACGTTCCTTGCGGGCGAAGAATTGAATGTCATCGATCAGCAAGGCATCAACGGAACGGTAGAACCGCTTGAACTCGTTGATGGCGTTGAGCTGCAACGCCTTGACCATATCGGCCACGAAGCGCTCCGAATGCAGGTACACGACCTTGGCATTCGGGTTCTTCTTTAATAGGTGGTTACCCACGGCGTGCATCAAGTGAGTTTTACCCAAGCCAACGCCACCATAAAGGAAGAGCGGGTTGTAACCATGCTTGGGGTTGTCGGCGACCTGCCAGGCAGCCGCGCGGGCCAGCTGGTTGGATTTACCTTCGACAAAATTCTCAAAGGTGAACGTGCGGTTCAGATAGCTGGTGTGCTTGAGCGCACCCTCTACCTGGACGGTGCGCTGTTCGGCACGAACCGGGGCCTGTTGTGAGCTGGCGCCGGCCATTGGGTCAAAGCTGTCGCGGGACGGCTCTTCATTTATAGGCGCGTTTTTCTGCGACGAGGATTTCGAAGGCGTCTGGGCGACCGGGGCTGGCGAGTTATTAACAGGTGCCGCAGCGGCCTGAGCCTGGGAGGCACTGGCTGCCAACGGTGCATTCGGCGCAGCACGAGGTGCCGAGCTACGTTTGCTGCCTATTAATAAGGAGAGCACCGGAGCAAGCCCGTTGCCATGTTCATCGAGTAATTCGAGAACGCGGCTCAGGTATTTCTCGTTGACCCAGTCGAGAACAAAACGATTGGGTGCGTAGACACGCAACTCGTCGCCTTCGGCTTCGACCTGTAGCGGACGGATCCAGGTGTTGAATTGCTGGGCAGGCAGCTCATCGCGCAAAAGCTCCACGCACTGCTGCCAAAGTTCCACTGACACGGATATCCCCTAAGTTGAAAGCCGGTGAGGCAAAAACAGCCGCCATTGTAGCGGCCAGCCGCCCACTTATCCACATGTAGGTTGCTCACAGGGCGCCAAGAATCAATGCCTTAACCGTAAAAAAGGCGACAAATGGTCTGTGCATAAGCTCTGTGGATAAGCGCCCCTAAGCTCGTTGTACAAGTGGGGTCGAAAGTCTGTGGGTAACTGGCCTGTGGATAACTAGCCATTCCACACACAGCTTATCCGATAGCGCAGCACAGGCAGAGCACCGTTTCTCCCCCGTGTTGTCATTCTCTGTACAGCCCGTAGAATATGGCTTCAAGGCAGTTATCCACAGAAGATGGGGTGCCTAGCTTTTATAAGCTTTACAGAAAAGCTTTAAATAACTTCCTTCTTTATTTTTATATCTATGGCATTGCTCGTGAAAGGCGAATCGCCCGGATTCGGTCCGCAGGCCTCCAGATATCTAATTAAAGGAAAAGCTGGTTGGAAATTGACCTAGAGGCTTGCTTTCTCTAGAATCGCCGGTCTCTTAAAACGGGGGCCATTCCGGCCCGTTGTGGACGAACCAGGTAACACGCCATGAAACGTACTTTCCAACCAAGCACCATCAAACGCGCCCGTACTCACGGCTTCCGTGCTCGCATGGCCACCAAGAACGGCCGTGCTGTCCTGTCGCGTCGCCGCGCCAAAGGTCGTGCGCGTCTGGCAGTTTGATAATCCGGTACTGGTGGTGAGTCAGGACTTCAGTCGGGAAAAGCGTCTGCTAACCCCCCGGCATTTCAAGGCAGTCTTTGACTCCCCCACCGGCAAGGTTCCGGGGAAAAATCTCCTGCTCCTTGCGCGTAACAACGATCTGGATCACCCCCGTCTCGGGTTGGTGATCGGCAAGAAGAGCGTAAAGCTCTCCGTTGAGCGCAATCGCCTCAAGCGTCTGATGCGCGAATCGTTTCGCCTCCACCAGGAGACTCTGGTTGGTTGGGATATTGTTATCGTCGCGCGCAAAGGCTTGGGGGACGTAGAAAACCCCGAATTGATTCAGCATTTCGGCAAGCTCTGGAAACGTTTGGCTCGTACCAACAAGCCAGCACCAGCTGTCAGCACCGAAACTGTAGGGGTAGACAGTACTGATGCGTAAACTGGCCCTCGTTCCGATCCAGTTTTACCGCTATGCCATTAGTCCCCTGATGGCAAACCACTGTCGTTTCTACCCCAGTTGTTCCTGCTACGCGTTGGAAGCCATAGAAAATCATGGCCTTCTGCGCGGTGGCTGGCTGACCTTTCGTCGTTTAGGTCGCTGTCATCCGTGGAATCCCGGTGGTTATGACCCGGTTCCGCCTATCCCTACCTCCCGTTCTTCTTCGATGGCCGAGTAATCATGGATATTAAACGCACGATCCTGATCGTCGCCCTGGCAATCGTGTCCTACTCTATGGTTCTTAAGTGGAACCAGGATTATGGCCAAGCTGCCCTGCCGACTCAGAATGTTGCTACCAATCAGTCGGCGCCGGCTATTCCGGATACGCCACTGGGTAACAATGCTGCCGCCAGTGCCGATGTACCCAGCGCGAATGCCGATACCAGTACCCCGGTAGAAACCCCGGTCGTCACCAATAAAGACCTCATCCATGTAAAAACGGATGTACTGGACCTGGCAATCGACCCACAGGGTGGTGATATCGCCCAGCTGAAGCTGCCGCTGTATCCACGTCGCCAAGACCATCCGGACGTTCCGTTCCAACTGTTCGATAACGGTGGCGAACGTGTATATCTGGCGCAAAGTGGCCTGACCGGTACTGACGGTCCGGATGCTCGTGCTACCGGTCGTCCGGTTTATTCGACCGAACAGAAGACTTATCAACTGGCCGATGGCCAGAACCAGTTGAACGTCGACCTGAAATTCAGTCACGACGGCGTCAACTACATCAAGCGTTTCAGCTTCACCCGCGGTTTGTACGATCTGAAAGTCACTTACCTGATCGACAACGAAAGCGCGAAGCCGTGGACGGGCAACCTGTTTGCCCAGCTCAAGCGTGACAACAGCGCCGATCCTTCTTCCAGCACCGCCACCGGCACCGCGACTTACCTGGGCGCAGCCCTGTGGACAAGTAGCGAGCCGTACAAAAAAGTGTCGATGAAAGATATCGACAAGGGCGCGCTGAAAGAAACCGTTCAAGGTGGCTGGGTTGCCTGGTTGCAACACTACTTCGTGACCGCATGGATCCCGAACAAAGGTGATGCCAACCTGGTTCAAACCCGCAAAGACAGCCAAGGCAACTACATCATTGGCTTTACTGGCCCGACGTTGACCGTCGCGCCGGGTGCCAAGGCTGAAGCCAGCGCCACGTTGTACGCCGGTCCGAAGAGCCAGGCAGTCCTCAAAGAGTTATCCCCAGGTCTGGAACTGACTGTGGATTACGGCATTCTGTGGTTCATTGCCCAGCCGATTTTCTGGCTGCTGCAACATATCCACAGCATTGTGGGTAACTGGGGCTTCTCGATTATCCTGCTGACCATGCTGATCAAGGGGATCTTCTTCCCACTGTCGGCCGCCAGCTACAAGTCGATGGCGCGTATGCGTGCCGTGGCCCCGAAACTGGCTGCGCTGAAAGAACAACATGGCGATGACCGGCAGAAAATGTCCCAGGCCATGATGGAGCTGTACAAGAAAGAGAAGATCAACCCGCTGGGTGGATGCTTGCCGATTCTGGTGCAGATGCCGGTATTCCTGTCGCTGTACTGGGTGCTCCTGGAAAGCGTGGAAATGCGCCAGGCTCCGTTCATGCTGTGGATAACTGACCTGTCGATCAAAGACCCGTTCTTTATCCTGCCGATCATCATGGGCGCGACCATGTTCATCCAGCAGCGCCTGAACCCGACTCCGCCGGACCCGATGCAGGCCAAGGTAATGAAAATGATGCCAATCATCTTCACCTTCTTCTTCCTGTGGTTCCCGGCTGGTCTGGTGCTGTACTGGGTGGTCAACAACTGCCTGTCGATCTCCCAACAGTGGTACATCACACGTAAAATCGAAGCGGCTACCAAAAAAGCCGAGGCGTAATTTACTCTGTGGATAACACCACTCAAGACGCCCCCTAGTGGGGCGTTTTGCTTTCTGTCATTTTTATCCGGGTACCCGCCATGAGCGCTCCTCGTGAAACCATCGCCGCTGTCGCCACCGCTCAAGGTCGTGGTGGTGTCGGTATCGTTCGTATTTCCGGGCCGCTCGCCGGCGTGGCGGCCCAGGCCATCAGCGGGCGGGAACTGAAGCCGAGGTATGCGCATTACGGGCCGTTTTTAGGCGCTGATGAAGAAGTGCTGGATGAAGGTATCGCCCTTTATTTCCCGGGGCCGAACTCCTTTACCGGCGAAGACGTCCTGGAGCTGCAAGGCCACGGCGGCCCGATTGTTCTGGACATGCTGCTGCAGCGTTGCCTGCAGTTGGGTTGCCGCCTGGCACGTCCGGGTGAATTCAGCGAACGCGCGTTCCTCAACGACAAACTCGACCTGGCCCAGGCCGAGGCGATTGCCGACCTGATCGAAGCCAGCTCTGCACAAGCTGCGCGCAATGCGTTGCGCTCGTTGCAGGGCGCGTTTTCCCTGCGTGTGCATAACCTCACCGAACAATTGATCAGCTTGCGCATCTACGTGGAGGCCGCGATTGATTTCCCGGAGGAAGAAATCGACTTCCTTGCCGATGGCCATGTCCTGGCGATGCTGGATAAGGTTCGCGATGAGTTATCCACAGTGCTGCGCGAAGCCGGGCAAGGTGCCTTGCTGCGTGACGGTATGACCGTGGTGATTGCCGGCCGTCCCAACGCCGGCAAGTCGAGCCTGCTCAATGCCCTGGCCGGGCGAGAGGCCGCGATCGTCACCGAGATCGCCGGCACCACGCGGGATATCCTGCGCGAACATATCCACATCGATGGCATGCCCCTGCATGTGGTGGACACCGCTGGACTGCGTGACACCGATGACCAGGTGGAAAAGATCGGGGTGGAACGCGCGTTGAAGGCCATCACGGAAGCTGACCGCGTGTTGCTGGTGGTGGATGCCACCGCGCCAGAGGCTGCAGACCCGTTCGCACTGTGGCCGGAATTCCTTGAACAACGGCCGGACCCGGCCAAGGTCACGCTGATTCGCAACAAGGCTGACCTGACGGGCGAGGCAATTGCCCTGGAAGTCAGTGAAGATGGCCACGTGACAATCAGCTTGAGTGCCAAGGCTGCAGGAGAAGGGCTGGAACTGCTGCGCGATCATCTGAAAGCGTGCATGGGCTACGAGCAGACTTCGGAAAGCAGCTTCAGCGCTCGTCGCAGGCACCTGGAGGCACTGCGGCATGCCAGCGCCGCCCTCGAGCATGGCCGTGCGCAACTGACGCTGGCAGGAGCCGGTGAGCTGCTGGCTGAAGATTTACGCCAGGCGCAGCAGCTGTTGGGTGAGATCACCGGCGCATTCAGCTCCGATGATTTGTTGGGGCGGATCTTTTCAAGCTTCTGTATCGGGAAATAGGCGGTTATCCACAGCTGGCTGGTTACCAGTTGTAGGAAACAGTTCCGAGTAGCGTCCGGCTTTCACCCCAGTAGCAGCGGCCCGCATCGTTGCAGCCGGACACATACTCCTTGTCGAACAGGTTCTTCGCGTTCACGTCTACCGACCAGTGCTGGTCAATCTGGTAACCAATGGCGGCATCCACCAACGTCACGCTTCCAGCATCCAGCTTCCCGTAAAGAGAAGGCGCGGTGTAAGCGAAAGTGCTGTCGAAGTAGCGCACGCCGCCACCGACGGACAATCCCTTGAGCTGGCCATCAAGAAAGCGGTATTTGCCCCAGACCGAAGCCTGATTACGCGGAACACCGGTCATCTGGTGACCTTCCACGAGCGACGTTGCCGAATCCTTGGTAATCCGAGCATCGGTGTAGGTGTAGGCCGCAGTCACGTTCAAATTAGGTGTGAGGTTGCTGTTGACCTCCACTTCCACACCCTTGGCCCGGCTTTCGCCGACCTGGCGGTAGGTATTGGTCGTGGCGTCGAGGTACGTGTCGTCCTGCTTGCGCAAGTCATAGACCGACAACGTCATCGCCGTGTCCCAGCCGATCGGCTCGTACTTGAGGCCTACTTCGTATTGACTGCTGGTGATCGGGTCCAGCGGTGTGCCGGCATTGGAGATCTGCTGTACCGGAACGAACGCGGTCGAGTAGCTGACATATGGCGTCAGGCCATTGTCGAACTGGTACATGATCCCGCCCTGATAGGTGAACTTGCGGTCTTCAGAGCTGATGTTGCCGGCCTTGGCCACCTTGTCGCGAAAATCACTGTCGACCCAGTCCTGCCGCCCGCCGAGCAAGAATAACCAGTGGTCATACTTGCTCTGAAGCTGTGCATAAACACCTTTCATTTGCTGTTCGAGCAACGTGTTTTGCACTGCGAGAGGCGTCAATGGATCCCTCAGGTACACCGGGTTATACACATTGATCGTGCCTGCAAATCCGGCATTCCAATCCTGGCTGAACGAGGTACGGTCATAGCTGGCACCGAACAGCACGGTATTTTCCAGCCCGCCTACCTGGAATTTGCCTTCCAACTGGTTATCCAGCGAGTAGACCATCGATTTGTTGTAGCGGTCGTAGGCATTCATGTTCAGCTGTGTGCCGAACCCCGCATTATTCAGGTTGCCTGGCCAGGTTTCATGGCGGGTGATTCGCGACTGCATGTAGCGCGAGTTCTGCCGAAACTGCCAGTCGTCGTTGAAGCTGTGGCTGAACTCGTAGCCGGTGCTCCAGGTTTCCCGTTCGAAGGTGTTCCAATCCGGGTCACCGAGCATGGTGTGCTTGGAGAGCTTTCCGTTGGGGTTGGTCAGTAACGTGCCTGCTGCAGGTAGGCCAAGTTCAAGATTGGTGTGGTCTTTCTGGTAGTTGGCCAGCAGCGTCAGGGTGTTGTAGTCGTCGAAATTGAGGGTCAGGGACGGTGCGATATACAGGCGGTCATCGGGAACGTGATCGGTCTGGGTGTCGGACTTCCTGCCGAGCATCACCACCCGTCCAAGGATATTGCCGCTGTCGTCCAAGGGACCGGAGATATCCACACCCACCTGGCGCCGGTTATTAGAACCGTAGGTCAGCTGAACTTCGCCTTGTGGTGTAGCTGTCGGGTGTTTACTCACCAGGTTGACCAGGCCACCGGGTGCGTTTTCGCCGTAGAGCAGGGAAGAAGGGCCACGGAATATCTCCACCCGTTCCAGGCCATAAGGTTCGCTGGTGGTGTCATACCGGTTGCCTTGGACTCGCAAGCCATCGCGCAGCAGGCCGTAGCCATAATCCGTGGCGTTGAAACCGCGAATGAAGAACAAGTCACCGGCCAGCCCGTCGCCCGCAGCGAAGGGAGGGGCAAAGATTCCCGGCACATAGCCCAGCACTTCGGTGAGCGTCTGGGATTTTTGATCCTTGATGCGCTGGCCGGTCACCACCGACACCGAGCGCGGGGTTTCCGACAATGGTGTGCTGGTCTTGGTACCGATTCGGCTGTTTTGCGCCTTGTAACCTACGTCCCCGGCAATTTCCTGATTGAACCCAGTCTGTTGATAAGTGCTGACAGTAGTGGGGGCCAGCATGAGCTGTTCCCCGCTCGCAGCCGGCTGCAGCGCGTAGCTGCCGGGGCCTTGAACCGCCGCCTGCAATCCCGAGTTTTGCAGCAATAACGCAAACCCTTGCTCCACCGAGTAGTCACCCTCCAGCCCAGGACTTTGCAGGCGCGCCGTCTGCTGCGGCGAGAATGACAGAATCACATTGGCCTTCGACGCGAATTGGCTCAAGGCATTGTCGAGTGGCCCGGAGGCGATCACGTAATGTTGCACTGGGCTGGCAGCAATGGCCCGAGTGCATAGCAAGGTGCTGGCAGTCGCTGCCGTGGCCAGCAGCAAGCCATACGTGATGCCGTGATGGGAGAGACGCTGGCGAAGTTTTGTAGGAAGGCGCATGTGTGAGTAAGCCCTGAAGGTAGCATCGTGATTACCTGTAGGGCCGCGCCAGGTAAAAAAAAGATAACCCCCGCTGAGAGTATTTTTTCAGTATCAAGTTGTAAGCGTGACGGAGACCCAATAGCGCGTGAAATACTTCACGTGGATCGGCAGCGTGACCTGCAGGTTGGCCAATACGGCGTCGGTGGAATCCAGACGGAAAGTGCCGGACACCCGCAGCCGCGCTGATGCGGCATCGCACTGCATAACGCCCGGCCGATAGCGCGCCAGTTCGTCGATGACATCCCCCAGTCGCGCATCCAGAACGATCAGTTGGCCGTCGACCCATGCGGCTTGGTTCCCGCGATAGATATGGCTGGGGCCTACGTCTTGCGTGCCGAAGTCGACACTTTCACCAGGTCCGAGCACTCGGCTATGGGCCGGCTGGTCGACGGGTTGCACGCTGACCCGGTCTTCCAGCACACCAACCCGCGTCGACCCTTGCAGTTGGCGAACAGTGAACCGCGTACCCAAGGCTTGAACACGACCCTCATGGGTTTCAACATAAAACGGTGTTTGCCGGCCCGACTTTCCGGTGTGGATAAGTACTTCCCCCTCACGCAAACGGATCAGTCGCTGCTGCCCGTCGAAAAGTACGTCGATAGCCGTGTTCGTATTGAGGTCAATTTGAGTGCCGTCGGCCAACCCGATTCGCCGTCGTTCGCCGACCTTGGTCCGATAGTCAGCCCAGAGGTTGCCCAGGGACGTGTGTTGTTGAACGTTCCACCCCAAGTACCCGGCGGCACCGAGCATCAGCATCAGCTTGAGCACTTGCCGCCGTTGTTGACTGGCCGAGAGCGCACGACGGGTGAAGTCCTTGGGTAGCGCACCGAGGCCACGTTGCAACTGCTCCATCTGGTTCCAGGCCGCCTGATGGGAGGGATCGCCGTTGAGCCATTGCTGCCAGGCACTTTGTTGCGCGGGTGTCGGTGGCTGCGATTGAAATTGCACGTACCAACTGGCGGCGGCTTCGAACGTCTTGCGATCCGGGGCAGCCATTACATGCCCGCCATGATCAAGGCGCATTCAGTCAGGGCCCGAACCATATGTTTCTTGACGGTGGTCAGCGAGACACGCAACTGATCGGCGATCTGTTGATAAGTCAGGCCTTCGACCTGGGACAGCATGAAAATTCGCCTGGCCCGTTCCCCCAGCCCACACAAGGCTTTATCCACAGCAACGAGGGTTTCAATGATGATGGCCTTGTCTTCTTCACTGATTGCGATCGCTTCGGGCCGGTCTGCCAGGGTTTGCAGATAGGCCTGCTCAATGGCGCGGCGGCGATAGCGGTCAATCACCAGTCCCCGGGCAACTGTGGCCAGATAGTCCCTGGGCTCGAGGATCTGCGTCGCATTGCGGCCGCCCAGGATCCGCACGAACGTATCGTGTGCCACGTCAGCTGCATCGCAGGCGTTATGCAACTTTCCCTTGAGCCAGCTGTGCAACCACGAATGGTGCTGCTCATAGATGTGCTGGACTGCAACGGTATGCGAGGGAAGGGCCATTAGAGGTGACGAGGCAGGTTAATGATAATAACTATTATTAACTGCCGTGGCGCTTTCTCACAATAGGCGTTCCATCAACCCGTTTCACAAATGCAAATGAACTGTTTCCTGCCTGACCGAGGATTTTCGGAGGCATCTGCCTGCCTGAAACTTATCGGGATCCGTATTTTCTGTGGATTAAGCCCTGTGAATAACCGCCCCTGTGCCCAGTTGATAACCAGGCTTGAAACCTGAGTAAAAACCCCTCTGTGGATAACCACCCGTTTAATCCACAGGCTTAAAGCACTTATCCAAGGGCCTCATTGGCACCTAACCACAGACTTTTGAATCTCTGTACATAATGTAAATAAAGGCCTGTAGAGATTTATCCACAGAAACATGCCTCAGTAGAAATAAACATAAAAACAAAGATTTAATAAATTTCTCTCTTTTAATTTCTATTGTTCGTGATTCATCCACAGCTGGTTAAATTTTGTGCAAAGGGTTCTTTAGGAAGGGCGAAGTCCCTATACTTGCCGACTCGTTCGAAAACCTGATCTCGAACGCTCATTCCTAATTACCTACAGAAGCAGGCACGAGGTGCGTGGTGGATTTCCCTTCCCGTTTTGAAGTGATCGTCATCGGCGGCGGTCATGCCGGTACCGAGGCAGCACTGGCGTCAGCACGCATGGGGGCAAAAACCCTGTTGCTGACGCATAACGTGGAAACCCTCGGCGCCATGAGCTGCAATCCCGCAATTGGCGGGATTGGCAAAAGCCATCTGGTCAAGGAAATCGATGCCCTGGGCGGCGCGATGGCCATGGCTACCGACAAAGGTGGTATTCAATTTCGCGTATTGAACAGTCGCAAAGGCCCGGCCGTACGGGCCACACGTGCTCAAGCCGACCGGATCCTGTACAAGGCCGCTGTCCGCGAAACCCTGGAAAACCAGCCGAACCTGTGGATATTTCAACAGGCAGCCGATGACCTGATCGTCGAACAAGACCAGGTACGCGGTGTTGTCACGCAAATGGGCCTGCGTTTCTTCGCAGAATCCGTGGTGTTGACCACCGGTACCTTCCTCGGCGGACTTATCCACATCGGTATGCAGAACTATTCCGGTGGCCGCGCCGGTGATCCACCGTCAATCGCCTTGGCTCAGCGCCTTCGCGAACTGCCACTGCGTGTCGGTCGCCTGAAAACCGGCACGCCGCCGCGAATTGATGGCCGGTCTGTGGATTTCTCGGTGATGACCGAGCAAGCCGGTGATACACCGATCCCGGTGATGTCGTTCATGGGCTCCAAGGAACAGCATCCGAAGCAGGTCAGTTGCTGGATTACCCACACCAACGCCCGCACCCACGAAATCATCGCCGCGAACCTCGACCGTTCGCCGATGTATTCCGGGGTGATCGAAGGCATTGGCCCACGCTATTGCCCGTCGATCGAAGACAAGATCCATCGCTTTGCCGACAAGGAAAGCCACCAGGTCTTTATCGAACCGGAAGGTCTGACCACCCATGAGCTGTACCCGAACGGAATTTCCACGTCTCTGCCGTTCGACGTGCAAATCCAGATCGTGCAGTCGATTCGCGGTATGGAAAATGCGCACATCGTGCGTCCTGGCTACGCCATCGAGTACGACTACTTCGACCCGCGTGACCTGAAATACAGCCTGGAAACCAAGGTCATCGGCGGTTTGTTCTTTGCAGGGCAAATCAACGGCACCACCGGTTACGAAGAAGCCGGCGCCCAGGGTTTGTTGGCCGGAACCAACGCGGCACTGCGTGCACAGGGCAAAGACAGCTGGTGCCCGCGTCGCGATGAGGCGTACATCGGTGTGTTGGTCGACGACCTGATTACCCTCGGAACCCAGGAACCGTACCGGATGTTTACGTCCCGGGCCGAATACCGCCTGATCCTGCGGGAAGACAACGCCGACCTGCGCTTGACCGAAAAAGGTCGCGAGTTGGGCCTGGTCGACGACGTGCGTTGGGCGGCCTTCTGCAAAAAACGCGAAAGTATCGAGTTGGAAGAGCAACGTCTGAAAAGTACCTGGGTTCGCCCGGGCACCGAGCAAGGCGACGCGATTGCCGAAAAATTCGGCACGCCGCTGACTCACGAATACAACTTGCTGAACCTGCTGTCCCGTCCGGAAATCGACTACGCTGGTCTGATCTCGGTCACCGGCGGTGGCGCAGAAGATCCACAGGTTGCCGAGCAGGTCGAAATCAAGACCAAATACGCCGGTTACATTGACCGTCAGCAGGATGAGATCGCTCGTCTGCGGGCCAGCGAAGACACCAAGCTGCCTGTGGATATCGATTACACAAACATTTCCGGGCTGTCGAAAGAGATCCAAGGCAAGCTGGGGATAACTCGACCGGAGACCCTGGGCCAGGCGTCCCGTATTCCGGGCGTCACGCCGGCAGCCATTTCGCTGTTGATGATTCATTTGAAAAAACGCGGCGCGGGCCGTCAGTTGGAGCAAAGCGCTTGAGTTCGTTGGTCACCTCGCAACACGCCGAAGAGTTATCCACAGGTGCTCGCCAGCTTGGCGTCAACCTGACCGAAGCCCAGCACGAGTTGCTGCTGGGTTATCTGGCCCTGTTGATCAAATGGAACAAGGCTTACAACCTCACTGCGGTGCGTGACCCGGACGAAATGGTCTCCCGCCATCTGCTCGACAGTCTCAGTGTCATGCCGTTTATCGAAAACGGCCGCTGGCTCGACGTTGGCAGCGGCGGCGGCATGCCCGGCATCCCGCTGGCGATCCTGTTTCCGGAGTCGCAAGTGACCTGCCTGGACAGCAACGGCAAGAAAACCCGCTTCCTGACCCAGGTCAAACTCGAACTCAAGCTGGATAACCTGCAAGTTATCCACAGTCGCGTCGAAGCCTTTACGCCTGAACAGCCTTTCAACGGAATTGTTTCCCGGGCGTTCAGCAGCATGGAGAACTTCAGCAACTGGACCCGCCACCTCGGCGACCGCGATACCCGTTGGCTGGCAATGAAGGGCGTTCATCCAAGCGACGAGCTGTTAGCATTGCCGGCAGACTTCCACCTCGATAGCGAACACGCCTTGGCCGTACCCGGTTGCCAAGGCCAACGCCATCTGCTGATACTGCGCCGCACGGCATGATTGGGAACACAAGCAAGAATGGCTAAGGTATTCGCGATAGCGAACCAGAAAGGTGGCGTGGGCAAAACCACCACCTGCATCAACCTCGCAGCATCCCTGGTCGCTACCAAGCGTCGGGTGCTGTTGATCGATCTCGATCCACAGGGCAACGCCACCATGGGTAGCGGTGTGGATAAACACGGCCTGGAAAACTCGGTCTACGACTTGCTGATTGGCGAGTGCGACCTGGCCCAGGCCATGCACTTCTCCGAGCACGGCGGTTATCAACTGCTGCCGGCCAACCGCGATTTGACCGCGGCGGAAGTGGTGCTGCTGGAAATGCAGATGAAAGAAAGCCGTCTGCGCAGCGCCCTGGCGCCGATCCGCGAGAATTACGACTACATTTTGATCGACTGCCCGCCGTCGCTGTCGATGCTGACGTTGAACGCACTGGTTGCGGCCGACGGGGTGATTATCCCCATGCAGTGCGAGTACTTCGCGCTCGAAGGCTTGAGCGACCTTGTGGATAACATCAAGCGTATCGCCGAGTTGCTCAACCCGAACCTGCAAGTCGAAGGCCTGCTGCGGACCATGTATGACCCGCGCCTGAGCCTGATGAACGATGTGTCGGCACAGCTCAAGGAACACTTCGGCGATCAGCTCTACGACACCGTGATTCCACGCAACATCCGCCTGGCCGAAGCGCCAAGCTATGGCATGCCCGCGCTGGCGTACGACAAGTCTTCCCGCGGCGCCATTGCCTATCTGGCGCTGGCCGGCGAGATGGTTCGCCGTCAACGCCGCAATTCACGCACCGCTGCAGCCCAGCCAACTTAAGGAATCCCCATGGCCGTCAAGAAACGAGGTCTCGGACGTGGACTGGATGCACTGCTGAGTGGTCCGACTGTCACTTCGCTTGAAGAACAGGCAGTGCAGGCCGACGAGCGCGAGCTGCAGCACCTGCCGCTGGACCTGATCCAGCGCGGCAAATACCAGCCGCGCCGGGACATGGACCCGCAGGCGCTGGAGGAATTGGCGAATTCGATCAAGGCCCAGGGCGTGATGCAGCCGATCGTGGTGCGCCCGATTGGTGCAGGCCGCTTTGAAATCATCGCCGGCGAGCGCCGCTGGCGCGCCAGCCAGCAGGCCGGCAAGGAAACCATTCCGGCAATGGTGCGCGATGTGCCGGATGAAACCGCCATCGCCATGGCGTTGATCGAGAACATCCAGCGTGAAGACCTCAATCCGATCGAGGAAGCGATCGCCCTGCAGCGTTTGCAGCAGGAATTCAAACTGACTCAGCAGGAAGTCGCGGATGCGGTGGGCAAGTCCCGGGTTACCGTGTCCAACCTGTTGCGCCTGATCGCGCTGCCGGAAGTCATCAAAACCATGCTTTCCCATGGCGACCTGGAAATGGGTCATGCCCGTGCTTTGCTCGGTTTGCCGGAAAATCAACAGGTTGAGGGGGCGCGACACGTTGTCGCACGAGGCCTCACCGTTCGTCAGACCGAGGCCCTGGTTCGCCAGTGGCTCAGTGGCAAACCTGCACCGGTCGAAACCGCCAAACCTGATCCGGATATTGCACGCCTGGAGCAGCGCCTGGCCGAACGCCTAGGCTCTGCGGTGCAAATTCGTCATGGCAAGAAAGGCAAAGGGCAATTGGTCATCGGATATAACTCATTGGATGAGCTTCAGGGCGTCCTTGCCCACATCCGCTGAAACAATTGCTTCTGTAGCGCGCAGTCGGAAATCACTACCCGGCAGTTGAATAGGGGCAGAACCGCCCCTATACTCTGCGCGCATTTTGTCGGCACAAATTATGCCAAGTTATTGATTTCCGGCAGCCGACCATTGAGGAGCAAGAGTGATGGAAACCCGCACGCCAAACACGTTGCCGTTCCATCGCTTGGCCGTTTTCCCGGTTTTAGTGGCTCAATTTGTCATTTTACTGATCGCCTCTTTGGCGCTCTGGTATTGGTATGGAGTCGTAGCCGGATACTCGGGACTCTGCGGAGGCCTGATAGCCTTGCTGCCCAATATGTATTTTGCTCACAGGGCCTTTCGGTTTTCCGGCGCCCGAGCAGCCCAGGCTATCGTCCGGTCTTTTTATGCCGGCGAGGCGGGGAAATTGATTTTGACGGCAGTGCTGTTTGCACTGACCTTTGCAGGTGTGAAGCCATTGGCGCCGCTGGCTGTATTCGGCGTCTTCGTGTTGACCCAACTGGTCAGCTGGTTCGCTCCCCTGCTAATGAAAACAAGACTTTCGAAACCTTAGGGCGTTTGAGGCAACCATGGCAGAAACAACCGCTTCGGGCTATATCCAGCACCACTTGCAGAACCTGACCTTCGGTCAGCTTCCCAACGGCGGCTGGGGCTTTGCCCACTCCGCAGCAGAAGCCAAAGAAATGGGCTTCTGGGCATTCCACCTGGATACTCTGGGCTGGTCTGTCGCATTGGGTCTGATCTTCGTCCTGATTTTCCGCATGGCGGCAAAGAAGGCGACTTCCGGTCAGCCAGGTGCTTTGCAGAACTTCGTTGAAGTATTGGTCGAATTCGTCGATGGCAGCGTGCGGGACAGCTTCCATGGTCGTAGCGCGGTGATTGCACCGTTGGCACTGACCATCTTCGTCTGGGTGTTCCTGATGAACGCCGTCGACCTGATCCCGGTCGACTGGATTCCTCAGCTGGCCATCCTGATCTCCGGCGATCACCACATTCCATTCCGTGCGGTTTCGACCACGGACCCTAACGCCACCCTGGGCATGGCCCTGTCGGTGTTCGCGTTGATCATTTTCTACAGCATCAAGATCAAGGGCATCGGCGGCTTCATCGGCGAACTGACCCTGCACCCGTTCGGCAGCAAGAACATCTTCGTTCAAGCGCTGCTGATCCCGGTGAACTTCCTGCTGGAGTTCGTGACCCTGGTCGCCAAGCCGATTTCCCTGGCCCTGCGACTGTTCGGCAACATGTATGCCGGCGAGCTGGTGTTCATTCTGATCGCTGTGATGTTCGGCAGTGGTCTGCTCTGGCTTAGCGGCCTGGGCATTGTTCTGCAGTGGGCGTGGGCTGTGTTCCACATCCTGATCATCACCCTGCAGGCGTTTATCTTCATGATGCTGACCATCGTCTACCTGTCGATGGCGCACGAAGAGAACCATTAAGACCAGTCTCGACTAGTCTGATGTCCCTCCCGGTCAAACGGGAGGGTAGCCCTGAAGGGCTATGAAACGATTTGTTTTACCGCTTTAAAATCTAAAAAACCTAAACCATACGACGTAAAAGTCGGGAGGAAAGATGGAAACTGTAGTTGGTCTAACCGCTATCGCTGTTGCACTGTTGATCGGCCTGGGCGCCCTGGGTACTGCCATTGGTTTCGGCCTGCTGGGCGGCAAGTTCCTGGAAGGCGCAGCGCGTCAGCCAGAAATGGTTCCAATGCTGCAAGTTAAAATGTTCATCGTCGCCGGCCTGCTCGACGCCGTGACCATGATCGGTGTTGGTATCGCTCTGTTCTTCACCTTCGCGAACCCCTTCGTTGGTCAACTCGCCGGTTAATCACTCGTTTTTTCGAGTGATTGGTGTGTTGTGCAACGAACGAGCGAGGTATTGGCGTGAACATTAATGCAACCATTATTGGTCAGTCCTTAGCGTTCTTGATTTTTGTAGTTTTCTGCATGAAGTTCGTATGGCCTCCGGTCATCGCGGCTTTGCACGAACGTCAGAAGAAGATCGCAGACGGACTGGACGCTGCCGCACGAGCAGCTCGCGACCTGGAGTTGGCCCAAGATAAAGCGGGTCAACAACTGCGCGAAGCGAAAGCTCAGGCAGCTGAAATCATTGAGCAAGCCAAGAAACGCGGTAACCAGATCGTTGAAGAGGCTGTTGAAAAAGCCCGTATCGACGCTGACCGTGTGAAGGTTCAGGCTCAAGCCGAGATCGAGCAGGAACTGAACGGTGTCAAAGATGCGCTGCGTGCCCAACTGGGTGCTCTGGCCGTCGGCGGTGCTGAGAAGATCCTGGGTGCCACAATCGATCAAAACGCGCACGCGGAGCTGGTAAACAAACTGGCTGCTGAAATTTAAGCGAGGGCGATCATGGCAGAATTGACCACGTTGGCCCGACCTTACGCTAAGGCAGCCTTCGAGCACGCCCAGGCCCACCAGCAGCTGGCCTCTTGGTCAGCCATGCTCGGCCTGGCTGCAGCAGTGTCGCAAGACGACACCATGCAGCGCGTGCTCAAGGCCCCGCGACTGACGAGCGCAGACAAGGCCGCCACGTTTATTGACGTGTGCGGCGACAAGTTTGATGTAAAAGTGCAGAACTTCATCCACGTCGTTGCCGAAAACGACCGTCTCCCGCTTCTGCCGGAGATCGCCGCTCTGTTTGACCTGTACAAGGCCGAACAAGAGAAATCGGTAGATGTTGAAGTGACCAGTGCTTTTGCATTGAACCAAGAACAGCAAGACAAACTCGCCAAGGTTCTCAGTGCACGACTCGACCGGGAAGTGCGCCTGCAAGTTGCGGAGGATGCCACCCTGATTGGTGGTGTCATCATTCGCGCCGGCGACCTGGTTATCGATGGCTCGATTCGCGGCAAACTCGCGAATCTTGCCGAAGCATTGAAATCTTGAGTTTGAAGGGGCAGCAGAGCAATGCAGCAACTCAATCCTTCCGAAATAAGTGAAATTATCAAGGGCCGCATCGACAAGCTCGATGTGACCTCCCAAGCCCGTAACGAAGGCACTGTCGTCAGCGTATCTGACGGCATCGTGCGGATTCACGGTCTGGCCGACGTAATGTACGGCGAGATGATCGAGTTTCCGGGCGGCGTCTACGGTATGGCCCTCAACCTGGAGCAAGACTCTGTAGGTGCCGTTGTATTGGGCTCCTACCAGACTCTGGCCGAAGGCATGAGCGCCAAGTGCACAGGCCGCATCCTGGAAGTTCCGGTTGGTAAGGAACTGCTGGGTCGCGTTGTCGACGCACTGGGTAACCCAGTTGACGGCAAAGGTCCGCTGAACAACACCGAGACCGATGCGGTCGAGAAAGTTGCTCCAGGCGTGATCTGGCGTAAGTCGGTAGACCAGCCTGTACAGACTGGCTACAAGGCTGTCGATGCCATGATTCCTGTCGGCCGTGGCCAGCGTGAGCTGATCATCGGTGACCGTCAGATCGGTAAAACCGCTCTGGCGATCGACGCGATCATCAACCAGAAAGACAGCGGGATTTTCTGCGTCTACGTAGCCATCGGTCAGAAACAATCGACCATCGCCAACGTGGTTCGCAAGCTGGAAGAAAACGGCGCCCTGGCTAACACCATCGTCGTGGCCGCCAGTGCTTCGGAATCCGCTGCACTTCAGTTCCTGGCACCGTACTCCGGTTGCACCATGGGCGAATACTTCCGCGACCGCGGTGAAGACGCGCTGATCGTTTATGACGATCTGTCCAAGCAAGCAGTGGCTTACCGCCAGATTTCCCTGCTGCTGCGTCGTCCACCAGGCCGTGAAGCTTACCCAGGCGACGTGTTCTATCTCCACTCCCGTCTGCTGGAGCGCGCATCCCGCGTTTCGGAAGAATACGTAGAGAAGTTCACCAACGGCGCAGTGACCGGCAAAACCGGTTCCCTGACCGCACTGCCGATCATCGAAACCCAGGCTGGCGACGTTTCCGCGTTCGTTCCGACCAACGTGATTTCCATCACCGACGGTCAGATCTTCCTGGAATCGGCCATGTTCAACTCCGGGATCCGTCCTGCAGTGAACGCCGGTGTTTCGGTATCCCGTGTGGGTGGTGCCGCTCAGACCAAGATCATCAAGAAGCTCTCCGGTGGTATCCGTACCGCTCTGGCTCAGTACCGTGAACTGGCGGCATTCGCCCAGTTCGCTTCTGACCTGGACGAAGCGACCCGTAAGCAACTTGAGCATGGTCAGCGCGTTACCGAGCTGATGAAGCAGAAGCAATACGCACCAATGTCGATCGCTGACATGGCGCTGTCGCTGTATGCCGCTGAGCGTGGGTTCCTGACCGACGTTGAAATCACCAAGGTCGGCAGCTTCGAACAAGCGCTGATTGCTTACTTCAACCGCGATCACGCCGAATTGATGGCGAAGATCAACGTGAAGGGTGACTTCAATGACGACATCGACGCTGGCATCAAAGCCGGTATCGAGAAGTTCAAGGCCACCCAAACCTGGTAAGCCGCAGCGGGGGCCGCGAGGCTCCCGCTTGCTAACCTGATAGGTGTTACATGGCAGGCGCAAAAGAGATTCGCAGTAAGATTGCGAGCATCAAAAGCACGCAAAAGATCACCAGCGCCATGGAAAAAGTGGCGGTCAGCAAAATGCGCAAGGCACAAATGCGCATGGCTGCTAGCCGTCCCTACGCGGAGCGTATCCGCCAGGTTATTGGTCATCTGGCCAACGCCAACCCGGAATATCGCCACCCGTTCATGATCGATCGCGAAGTAAAGCGCGTCGGTTATGTCGTGGTGAGCAGTGACCGTGGTTTGTGCGGTGGTTTGAATACCAACCTGTTCAAGGCCCTGGTCAAGGACATGGCGGTAAACCGCGAAAAAGGCGTCGAGATCGATCTGTGTGTGGTCGGTAGCAAGGGTGCGGCCTTTTTCCGCAACTTCGGCGGTAACGTCGTTGCAGCTATCAGCCACCTGGGTGAAGAACCGTCGATCAATGATTTGATCGGCAGCGTCAAAGTGATGCTGGATGCATACCTGGAAGGCCGGATTGACCGCCTCTCCGTGGTATCCAACAAGTTCATCAACACCATGACGCAACAGCCTACCGTGGAGCAGTTGATTCCATTGGTGGCCGCCCCGGAACAAGAACTCAAGCACCACTGGGACTACCTCTACGAACCAGACGCCAAAGAGCTGCTTGACGGCTTGATGGTGCGCTACGTGGAGTCGCAGGTGTACCAGGCGGTGGTCGAGAACAACGCGGCTGAACAAGCTGCGCGGATGATCGCGATGAAGAACGCTACCGACAACGCCGGTGATTTGATCAGCGATTTGCAGCTGATCTACAACAAGGCGCGTCAGGCTGCGATCACCCAAGAGATCTCGGAAATCGTCGGCGGCGCTGCCGCGGTTTAACGGTTCAAATATTCAGAGGATCCAGCTATGAGTAGCGGACGTATCGTTCAAATCATCGGCGCCGTTATCGACGTGGAATTCCCACGCGACAGCGTACCGAGCATCTACAACGCTTTGAAAGTCAAAAGCGATGCAGGCACCACCCTGGAAGTTCAGCAGCAGCTGGGCGACGGTGTGGTTCGTACCATTGCAATGGGTTCCACCGAAGGCTTGAAGCGCGGTCTGGAAGTCACTGACTCTGGCGCAGCCATCTCCGTACCGGTCGGTAAAGCGACCCTGGGCCGGATCATGGACGTCCTCGGTAACCCGATCGACGAAGCCGGTCCAATCGACACCGAAGAGCGCTGGGGCATTCACCGTCCTGCGCCTTCCTTCGCGGAACAAGCGGGCGGCAACGACCTGCTGGAAACCGGCATCAAGGTTATCGACCTGGTTTGCCCGTTCGCCAAGGGCGGTAAAGTCGGTCTGTTCGGTGGTGCCGGTGTAGGCAAAACCGTAAACATGATGGAACTGATCCGTAACATCGCCATCGAGCACAGCGGTTATTCCGTGTTCGCCGGTGTGGGTGAGCGTACTCGTGAGGGTAACGACTTCTACCACGAGATGAAGGATTCCAACGTTCTGGACAAAGTGGCACTGGTTTACGGTCAGATGAACGAGCCGCCGGGTAACCGTCTGCGCGTAGCACTGACCGGCCTGACCATGGCCGAGAAGTTCCGTGACGAAGGTAACGACGTTCTGCTGTTCGTCGACAACATCTACCGTTACACCCTGGCCGGTACTGAAGTATCCGCACTGCTGGGCCGTATGCCTTCCGCAGTAGGTTACCAGCCGACCCTGGCCGAAGAGATGGGTACTCTGCAAGAGCGTATCACTTCGACCAAAAACGGTTCGATCACCTCGATCCAAGCGGTATACGTACCTGCGGATGACTTGACTGACCCGTCGCCAGCGACCACGTTCGCCCACTTGGACGCCACCGTCGTACTGTCCCGTGACATCGCCTCCCTGGGTATCTACCCAGCGGTCGATCCACTGGACTCGACTTCGCGCCAGCTGGACCCGAACGTCATCGGCCAGGAACACTACGACACCGCTCGCGGCGTCCAGTACGTTCTGCAGCGTTACAAAGAACTGAAGGACATCATTGCGATCCTGGGTATGGACGAGCTGTCGGAAACCGACAAGCAGTTGGTATCCCGCGCTCGTAAGATCCAGCGCTTCTTGTCGCAGCCGTTCTTCGTGGCTGAAGTCTTCACCGGTGCCTCGGGTAAATACGTTTCCCTGAAAGACACCATTGCTGGCTTCAAAGGCATCCTCAACGGTGACTACGACCACCTGCCAGAACAAGCGTTCTACATGGTCGGCGGCATCGAAGAAGCGATCGAGAAAGCCAAGAAACTGTAATTCCGGCGCCCGGTAACGGGCGCTAATCAGGTTGAGGCAAGCAGATGGCTATGACATTCCATTGCGATATCGTCAGCGCGGAAGGGGAAATCTTCTCCGGTCAGATCGAGAGTGTGATTGCACACGGCGAACTGGGCGACCTGGGTATTAACTTTGGCCACGCGCCATTGATTACATCCTTGAAGCCTGGTCCGATCACTCTGACCAAGCTGGGCGGGGAACGGGAGGTGTTTTACATCTCCGGTGGTTTCCTCGAGGTTCAGCCGAACATGGTCAAGGTACTTGCCGACACCGTGCAACGTGCTGCCGACCTGGATGAAGCCTCCGCTCAGGAAGCCGTCAAGGCTGCCGAGAAGGCCCTGAACGAAAAAGGCGCAGATTTCGACTACGGTTCTGCTGCTGCACGTCTGGCCGAGGCCGCAGCTCAGCTGCGCACCGTCCAGCAGATCCGCAAGAAGTTTGGCGGCTAAGCCGTCAAGCCTCATGCGTGATTGATTAAAAAGGGTAGCCTCGGCTACCCTTTTTCTTTTTTTGCAAAACACTTCTTTGGTCTGAAGTCTGACCGCCCAGGATTGGTAGCCATTCATGTCTCTCGAAATCGTAATTCTTGCCGCAGGCCAGGGCACCCGCATGCGTTCGGCCCTGCCCAAGGTGCTGCACCCGGTTGCCGGCAACTCCATGCTTGGCCATGTTATCCACAGCGCCCGGCAGCTGGATCCACAGCGCATTCATGTGGTGATCGGCCACGGTGCCGATGTGGTGCGTGAGCGGCTGGCGGCGGATGACCTGAATTTCGTATTGCAGGACAAGCAATTGGGTACCGGGCATGCCACCGCGCAGGCCGTGCCATTCATCAAGGCCGACACCGTGCTGATCCTCTACGGTGACGTGCCGCTGATCGAAGTGGAAACCTTGCAGCGCCTGCTCAAGCACGTGGTGCCAGGCCAGATGGGCTTGCTCACTGTCGAGTTGGACGACCCGACCGGCTACGGTCGCATCGTGCGCAACGCTGACGGCAAGGTCGCCGCCATCGTCGAGCATAAAGACGCCAGCGAAGCCCAGCGCGCCATCACTGAAGGCAACACCGGCATCCTCGCTGTGCCGGCTGACCGCCTGGCTGACTGGATGAGCCGCTTGTCCAACAACAACGCCCAGGGCGAGTACTACCTGACCGACGTCATCGAGATGGCCGTCAGCGATGGCCTGGTGGTCGCCACCGAACAGCCCCACGACCCGATGGAAGTGCAGGGCGCCAACGACCGCAAGCAACTGGCGGAGCTGGAGCGTCACTACCAACTGCGTGAAGGCCGCCGCCTGATGGCGCTGGGCGTGACGCTGCGTGATCCGGCACGTTTCGATGTGCGGGGTGACGTCACCGTTGGCCGCGACGTGCTGATCGATATCAACGTGATCCTCGAAGGCCGCGTGGTCATCGAAGACGACGTGGTGATCGGGCCGAACTGCGTGATCAAGGACAGCACCCTGCGCAAGGGTGTGGTGATCAAGGCCAACAGCCATATCGACGGTGCGGTGATGGGCGAGGGCAGTGATGCGGGTCCGTTCGCGCGTTTGCGTCCGGGCAGCGTGCTGGGCGCCCGCGCCCATGTGGGTAACTTTGTAGAACTGAAAAACGCCCGGATGGGCGACGACGCCAAGGCAGGGCATCTGGCCTACCTCGGTGATGCAGTGATCGGTGCCCGCAGCAATATCGGCGCAGGCGCCATCACCTGCAATTACGACGGCGCCAACAAGTACCAGACGACCATTGGCGAAGACGTGTTTATCGGCTCCAACAACTCGCTGATCGCCCCCGTCACTATCGGTGATGGTTCAAACACCGCCGCAGGTTCCACCATCAACCAGGATGTGGATAAGTCCCAGTTGGCCGTCGCCCGCGCCCGCCAGCGCAACATCGACGGCTGGAAACGCCCGGTCAAAATCAAAAAGACCTGAGTTATCCACAACCCTGAAACACTGCGGTACTTATGTGGGAGCGGGCTTGCTCGCGAAGGCGGTCTTTCGGTTGATACATGCGCCGACTGACACACCGCCTTCGCGAGCAAGCCCGCTCCCACATTTTTATCTGTGTTGATTCAAAAAACTCAGTCGCATGCTTGACCATTTTGAATGAATAGGTTTTGATTGCCTTCGTTATCTTTCGAAACGAAACTTATCATCACCATGTCGAAACGAAATACACCCCAACGTCGCCACAACATCCTTGCCATGCTCACCGAGCAAGGTGAAGTCAGCGTGGACGAATTGGCCAAGCGTTTCGAAACCTCGGAAGTCACCATCCGCAAGGACCTGGCGGCCCTCGAAAGTAACGGTCTGTTGCTGCGTCGCTACGGTGGCGCCATCACCATGCCTCAGGAACTGGTCGGTGATCCGGCACAGCCCATTTCGGCCTACAAGCGCGCCATCGCCCGTGCGGCCGTCCGGCGTTTGCGGGAACACGCGCGCATCATCATCGACAGCGGCAGCACCACCGCCGCCATGATCCCCGAATTGGGGCACCAGCCCGGCCTGGTGGTGATGACCAACTCCCTGCACGTGGCCAGCGCCTTGAGCGACCTGGAACACGAGCCGGTATTGTTGATGACCGGCGGCACCTGGGACCCGCATTCGGACTCGTTCCAGGGTCAGGTCGCCGAACAGGTACTGCGTTCCTACGATTTCGACCAGCTCTTTATTGGTGCCGATGGCATCGACCTGGAGCGCGGCACCACCACCTTCAACGAATTACTGGGGCTGAGCCGCGTCATGGCCGAAGTCGCCCGCGAAGTGGTGGTGATGGTCGAGTCCGACAAGATTGGCCGCAAGATCCCCAACCTGGAACTGCCCTGGAGCAGCGTCCATACCCTTATTACCGATGATCGCCTGCCACTTGAGGCCCGCGACCAGATTCAAGCCCGCGGCATCACGCTGATTTGCGCGGCAGTCATCTAGGAGAGAAACCATGTGTGGAATTGTTGGCGCAGTCGCTGAACGAAACGTCACTGCCATTTTGCTCGAAGGCCTCAAACGCCTGGAATACCGTGGCTACGACAGCGCCGGTGTGGCGCTCTTTACCAACGCCGGCAAGCTTGAGCGCATGCGTCGCCCGGGCAAGGTCAGCGAACTCGAACAAGCGTTGGCCGGTGAGCCGCTGGTAGGCCGCCTGGGTATCGCCCACACCCGTTGGGCCACCCACGGCGCGCCGTGCGAACGCAATGCTCACCCGCACTTCTCCGGTGACCTGGCGGTTGTGCACAACGGCATCATCGAAAATCACGAAGTGCTGCGTGAACAGCTCAAAGGCCAGGGTTATGTCTTCACCTCGGACACCGACACCGAAGTCATCGCCCACCTGCTGAACCACAAGCTCAAGGACATCGGCGACCTGACCAACGCTCTCAAGGCCACCGTCAAGGAACTGCACGGCGCCTATGGCCTGGCCGTGATCAGCGCCAGCCAGCCCGACCGCCTGGTCGCCGCCCGCAGTGGCAGCCCGTTGGTGATCGGACTGGGCCTGGGCGAGAACTTCCTCGCCTCCGACCAACTGGCCCTGCGCCAGGTGACCGACCGCTTCATGTACTTGGAAGAAGGCGACATCGCCGAGATCCGCCGTGAAAGCGTGTCCATCTGGGACGTCAACGGCCAGTCCGTGGAACGTGAAGCCGTGCAGTACCGCGACGGCGCCGAAGCCGCCGACAAGGGCGAGTTCCGCCACTTCATGCTCAAGGAAATCCACGAGCAACCGGCCGTGGTGCAACGCACCCTGGAAGGTCGCCTGAGCCAGAACCAGGTATTGGTGCAAGCCTTCGGCCCGCAAGCTGCTGAGCTGTTCGCCAAAGTGCGCAACGTGCAAATCGTCGCCTGCGGCACCAGCTACCACGCCGGTATGGTCGCCCGTTACTGGCTGGAAGAACTGGCCGGCATCCCGTGCCAGGTCGAAGTCGCCAGCGAATTCCGCTACCGCAAGGTGGTGGTGCAGCCCGACACTCTGTTCGTGACCATCTCCCAGTCCGGCGAAACCGCCGACACCCTGGCCGCCCTGCGCAACGCCAAGGAACTGGGCTTCCTCGGCAGCCTGGCGATCTGCAACGTCGGCATCAGCTCCCTGGTACGCGAGTCCGACCTGACCCTGCTGACCCAGGCCGGTCGTGAAATCGGCGTGGCATCCACCAAGGCCTTCACCACCCAGTTGGTCGGCCTGTTGTTGCTGACCCTGTCCCTGGGCCAGGTTCGCGGCACGCTGGGCGAAGGCGTCGAGGCACACCTGGTCGAAGAACTGCGCCGCCTGCCGGCCCGCCTGGGTGAAGCCCTGGCCATGGACAGCACTGTGGAGAAAGTCGCTGAGCTGTTCGCCGACAAACACCACACCCTGTTCCTCGGCCGTGGTGCGCAATACCCGGTGGCAATGGAAGGTTCGCTCAAGCTCAAGGAAATCTCCTATATCCACGCCGAAGCCTACCCGGCCGGTGAGCTCAAGCACGGTCCGCTGGCCCTGGTGGATGACGACATGCCAGTCGTTACCGTCGCGCCGAACAACGAACTGCTGGAGAAGCTCAAGTCCAACCTGCAGGAAGTGCGCGCCCGTGGCGGCCAACTGATCGTGTTCGCGGACGAGAAGGCCGGCATGACCAATGGCGAAGGCACCCACGTCATCAACATGCCGCACATCCACGACACCCTGTCGCCGATCCTCTACACCATCCCGCTGCAGCTGCTGTCGTATTACGTCGCTGTGCTGAAGGGCACCGACGTTGACCAGCCGCGTAACCTGGCGAAGTCGGTGACGGTGGAATAAGCCGCACCCGAACCACCAAAACCCCCGTTCTTCGGGGGTTTTGCTTTTTCAGGCTACCGGATATCGGGTCTTGCCGTTTCTGTGGACTAATTCCGGGAGTATTCCCCTGCTTTACCCCTAGAATGCGCCCTGTGGATAACTAGCCAGGGAATGCCGCCGCCATGAACATCGAACTGCTGATCGCCGGTATCGTCGTGCTGATTATTGTCGTCGGCCTGGTCGGCTGGCTGGTGGGGGTCTACAACGGCCTGGTGATGCGCCGCAACGATGTGGATAAAGCCTTCGCCAACATCGACGTGCTGCTCAAGCAGCGGGCAGACCAGATTCCCGACCTGATGCGCGTGGTGCAAACCGCCATGAACCATGAGAACGCGCTGTTCACCCGCCTCAGCGACGCCCGCACCGCGTACCTCAACGCCAGCAGCCTCACCGATAAAGTCGATGCCTCCAACCAACTCAATACGGCGCTCAAGTCGGTGATTGCAGTGGCCGAGAATTATCCGACGCTGATCTCCGGCCCCAACATGGTCGAGTTGCAGCAGGCGATCTCGGCGGTGGAGGAACGCATCGCCGACCGTCGCGAGTTCTTCAATGAGTCGGTCAATCTCTACAACATCGCCATCGCGATTTTTCCTGATCTGTTCTTCGCCAAGATGCTCGGTTATCAGCGCATTCCGCTGCTGGCCATCAGCGCCGAAGAAACCCGCTACGACGGCGTGAAGCTTGAGGTGCCGGGGGCATGAAAACCACCCAGGCAGGGGTTGTCACAAAAAAACCAGCGTGGAAAACCCTGGTGGCACTGGCCTTTCTCGCCGGCTTTATTGGCCTGATGGTCTACGCCCCGACGATCCTGGTGGCGCTGTTTTTTCCTGTGTGCATCCTGATCGGACTGCTGGCCAGCTTCGGCCCCAATTTCTATCGCACCGAACAGCGCCTGGCCACCAGCCAGATACGCTCATTGGCCATGGGGCTGGTGGAGGTGAACGGCAAGGTGATCGTCGACTCGCCGCTGATCTCCCCGGTCCACGGCAAGCCTTGCGCGGGTTACGTGTGGGTCATCGAAGAAGGCACCAAAGACAAGGATGGCGATTGGAGCTGGAGCCAGGTCTCGGCCGAGGCTCGCTGCAATGACTTCCGCCTGCAGGACGCCACCGGTGAAGTGACAGTGATTGCCGAGGGTATCGACCTGTTCGGCAAGAAGCGCCCTGACGACCATGAATGGATCAGCAGCTCCCGCCGCCAGGGCGAACTGCTCCTCACCCAGGATATGCAGGTGATGCTGATTGGCGACGCCTGCGAGCGTGCGGGCAAGACGGTGATTGCCCAGGGCCGGCAACCTGACGCGGTGTTCGGCCTGGCCGAGACCAAGGAGGTGGAAAACCGCCGTGTGCTGGCGCCGCTGTGGCGCGCCGGTGGTTTCTACGCGGTGGTGGTGGGTTTGATCGGCGTCGGCATCATGGCCATGACGCCGGAACATTTTGCCCAACTGCATTTGCCGGGCCCCGCCACCTACCAGCAAATGGCAGAGCTGAATCCCGCCTATCGGTTTCTGGCCTGGTTGTACCGTGACAATGGCTTCGTGATTCCTTTCATGGCCGCGTTTGGCTTCTTGCTGACGATGTTTGTGGTGTTGCTCGCGCTGCGGCTCTTGCTGCCCACGGGCATGCGCCTGGCGGTAGGCCGCGTGCTGGGCGCCTGGATGGGCCTGGGCATGGTGATTGGCGGCGTAGTGACCTTGCTGCTGGTGGTGGCCCAGGTGGACACCATGAAGGTGTTCCTGGTGTGGATGATGATTCTGCTGGGCACCCTGGTGTTTTCGATCTTTGAGCAACGCAAGCTAGGGGTGGCGTACAAGCATTTCGCAAAAGATGCCGGCACTGCCGGTTTAGGCGACGAGGACGCCTGATCAGGGTACAAACTCAACCTTCAAGCCTCGGCTGGCGCTGCGGCCCTGATCGTCAGTCACCCGCAACCGGTACTCCCCCGACTTACCCGGCCGCCAGTTCAGCGTGGTTTGCGGCGGGCCCTGGCCGATCAGGGTCTGGTCGGCGAACCAATACAGCGTCAGTGCATCACTGGCCGCGTTGGCGTTCAGCGGGATGCTTTCCTGGGGCTGGGACAGGCGCAGGTGGTAGCTGACCTGGGTCAGCGGCGAGCGAATCTGTGGCGCTTCGCTTTGATCGCCGACACGGTTGGGTTGGCAGCTTTTCTGCACATTGGGCGGCGTACGCCGGGGCAGTCCGGCGGCGCGGAACAGCCGCTGCACATCGCTGGGCCAAAACTCGAAGACTTCTTCACGGGTGTACTGCGGGTCGAACGGCGGGCACGCGGCCTTGCCGGTGCGGGTGTCGATCAGCACCGGGCGGTGCAGGTTGGACACCCGAATCGGTGACACGCCGGGGATGTACCAGGTCTTGCGGGTACGTGGGCACCAACGGTTGGGCAAGTCACCAGAGGCCGCGCAGACGTCGATGCGGATCAGCCCGGCGGGCGGCTTGTCGGGTTTGATCACCACATTGGGCAAGGCCAGCGGCAGGGCGTCGGCGATACGGAAGAACAACGGTGCCGCAGTTTTCGCACCGATAAACGCAGGATTCGGACGGCCATCGAAGTTGCCCACCCACACCACCAGCACGTACGGGCCTACGAGGCCGGCGCTCCATGCATCATGAAAACCCCAGGACGTGCCGGTCTTCCAGGCCGTACGCCAGTGGCGCCCCGGCAGCCCGTCCGGGCGCGGGTTGCGCCGCAGCATGTCGCGCACCATAAACGCGGCCTGCGGCGTGAGTAGCTGGGCGCCAGTGGTTTGCGGCTGTTCCTGCAAATAGCGCAGCGGCCGCAAATGCCCGTCACCAGCCAGCATCACATACAGCCGCGCCAACTCTTCGGGCGTCATCTCGCCGCCGCCCAAGGCCAGCGCCAAGCCGTAATGGCTTTCGCCGCGCAGGCCCTTGATCCCGGCCCTTTGCAGCAATCCGTAGAGTGACGGTGAGCGGGTTTGGCTGGCCAGCCACACTGCCGGAATATTGCGGCTGCGAATCAGCGCGTCGCGGGCTGTCACCGGACCGACAAAACTGCCGTCGAAATTTTCCGGCTGGAAGTAGCCGAAGTTACTCGGCATGTCCTTGAGGATGCTCATGGGGTGGATCACCCCTTGGTCCAGCGCCAGCCCATACAGGAATGGCTTGAGCGTGGAGCCCGGCGAGCGCCGCGACAACACGCCGTTGACCTGGCCGTGGATGCTTGTGGATAAGTAGTCTGCCGAGCCCACCAGGGCTTTTACGCTCTGGTCGCGGCTGTCGATCAGGATCGCCGTGGCGTTTTCCACACCGCTGCTGCGGCGCTCGGCGATGAAGCCGGTGATCAGCCGTTCCAGCAATTGTTGCAGCGCCAGGTTGAGGGTGCTGTTCAACTCATTGCCGGTTTGCGAGGCCAGCAACTGTTCGCTCAGGTGCGGCGCGAGAAACGGGATCTGCTGGCGGTTGCGGGCTTCCAGCGGCAGGTCCAGCAAACTGTCGTTACGCGGGTCCTGTGGATAAGTTTCCCGCCAGTCGGCCATCAGCCGTTGCCGGGCGGTTTGCAGGGAAGGCCCAAAGCGCGCCCGACGACCCGGTTGCTGGGGAATCACGGCCAGCGCGAGGGCTTCAGACAAGGACAACTGCGCCGCTGACTTGCCAAAATAGATCCGGCTGGCCGCTTCGGCACCTTCGATATTGCCGCCCATGGGCGCCAGGTTGAGGTAGGCCTCAAGGATGTCGTGCTTGCTGTAACGCGCCTCCAGCCACAGTGCCAGGGCCATCTGCTGCAGCTTGCCGGGTACCTGGCGGGTATTGAGATCCCACAGGCGCCTGGCCAACTGCATGCTCAAGGTCGAGCCGCCTTGGCGCTGGCCGCCGCTATAGGTGGTCATGGCCGCCCGCAGCAACGCCGGGGGATTGATCCCCGGGTGCCAGTAGAAATTGCGGTCTTCCTTGAGCAGCAACGCCTCCACCAGTGACGGAGAAATCCGTTCCAGGGGAAGCCACAGGCGATATTGCCCGTCAGCCGCCAGGGTCATGCGCAGCAGCGAACCGTCATCGGCCAGCACCACCCGTGAGGAGGTGGCTGCCTGTTCCAGCGGCGCGTGGGGCCACAACCGTAGCCCCGCCAGAATCAACGCCGCTGCCAGCAGCGGCGTCAGGCTTTTAAGGCTTGGTAATTTCAAGCTGGCCTACTTTGCCGCGTCCTTGCAGGGTGGTTTCGTACATGCCCTCGGCGTAGGCCGGTGGCGTATTGAATGTACCGGCGTTGGTGGCGCGCACGCGGTACACGAAGGTGCCTACATCCCGCAGCGCGGTGCCGTACAACACCACTCGGTCATCACGCACATCGACGTAGTCCGGTTGCCAGTTGCTCAAGTCGGTCTCGCCAATCGGCGCCTGCCAGGCGTCGGCTTCTTCGGTGTCTTCGCCGGTTTCAACGTACTCCGAATCGTCGCCTTCGCTTTCCTCGGTGCTGGCCGCTTCCGGCTCCGGCGGCAAGTTATACACAGGCTCGACACCACCCGGCAGCAGGTCGACCACCGCCACTTGTTGCACCTGATCACGGTCGGTGGCGCGCAAGCGCAGGCGCACCAGGAACTCATCGCCTACCGCGACCTTGCTGACTGGATTGCCTTTGAGGTCGAGGTATTCGTGGATGATTTCCAGGCCGCTGTTGATCGGCTTGAGGTTGGCGCCCTTGTCATAGCCCGCTTCGCTCAGCATGTAGAACGCCGCCGGGCCGTCGGATTTTTCCATCTGCAGTTTTTGCGTACCGGCAGGCACCGCCGCACGTGGCGGCTGGCCGGCCATCTGCAACAACTGTTGCTGCTTGTCGCTGAGCCATGCGGTGGCCTTGAGGGTCATGTCGCTTTGGGCGCGCTGGCCGTAATTGTCCAGGGCCCGCAGCAACAGTGCCGCCGACAGCGAGTTGTAGCGTTGCTCGTTGAGACGCTTGCCGAGTTTATCCAGCAGGCTTGTCGGCACATCGTCGAGCATTTCCGGGAAGTGCCGCGCGAGCAAATGCAGGTGCTCGGCGTCGTGCACCAGCGGGTCGTAATACAGGCCGTCGCTGTTCCATTTATCCGACAGGGAAAGCCACGGCACCTTGCGGAACAAGGTATCGGCCTGACGATCCTGCTTGAGCAGCTTGTAGCTGGCGGCCACGTACGCCGCGCCAATGTCGTTCTGCCAGGTGTCCTTGAAGTAGCTTTCGTAGCGCTCGCGGATATCACTCAAGGCGCCGCTCACGAGAATCCCCTGACGGCTCAGGAGGTAACTGGCGTAGGCGCGGTTGCGCAATTCCGACAGGCCTTCGCTCGGGCCGTTGGCCAGGTCGGTGAGGTACGCGTTGGAACGTTGCAGCAGGTCTTCCGGCACCGGCAGCCCGCGCTCCCTGGCTTCGATCAGGAAGTCGGTGGCGTACAGGCTGGCATACGGCGCCACATCCGGGTTGGCCGCCCACAAGCCGAAACCGCCGGCCTGGTTCTGCCGTTGACGCAGCATGCGCACCGCACCGCTGAAGGCTTGCTCGGCCTCCGGCGCGTTACCACCCCAGATCAACGCCGGCATGGCCTTGGACACCAATTGCTCGGTGCAGGCGTAGCCATAGTCATCTAGGTAATGCTTGAGGCCGTTGGCCCATACCAGCGGCGAAGCGGCGACGCCCAACTGCACATCGCGCAACTGGCTGAACAGCTCGCGGGTCGGTTTCAGCTCTTTGCTGGCGCTGTCGAAACGGCCCAGGCTCAGGGCCACCCGATGCTCGCTCAAGGGTCGGATCGAAGTGGTTTCCGCCACCTGGATACGCTTGCCATCCGGCAGCACCGCGACGAAGCGCAAGTCGGCCGAGCCTAGGGTTTCCCCAACCTTGATCTTGAACTCGGCAACACCTTCCTTGCGCGGTTGCAGGGCCAGGGTACTGGCCTTGTCGCCTTGCACCTGCAGGCCATCGCTGGTCTGCACTTCAAACTTCACGTCCGCCGCCGCGTCCAGGTTGCTGAACACCCCGGCGCTGACGCTGAACACATCCCCCGGTGCGACAAAGGCCGGCACGTTCGGCGTGATCACCAGCGGCCCGCGCACTTCGGTGTTGGCCTCGCTGACGCCCACGCTGTCGCTGTCCACGGCCACCGCAAACAGGTGCAGCTTGCCATTGAAGCTGTCCGGAACCTGGTAATGCAGCACGGTTTCACCGGCCGGCAAGTCCACCAGGCCAGACCACCAGGCCACAGGTGGCTGATGTTTACGCTTGAACGGGTTGAGGTGGTTGGCCAGGGCGCCTTCCGTATCGCCACCCGGCGCTGCCCCACTGAGCAGGCGGCTGAATTCCGGCAGAATCAGGTCAAGAATCTGACTGGTACCGACCTCCAGCGCCCGCTTCTGGAAGAAGAAGCCCAACGGGTCCGGCGTCTGGTAGCGCGCCACTTGCAGGATGCCTTCGTCCACCGCGTAGACCACTGCGCGGCCAGGGCGGTCGGCGTTGACCTTGATGTCCAGGGTCTGCCCCGGTTCGATCTTCGCCGGGCCTTCGACTTTCAGCGCCATGCGCCGCGCGTCGAGGTTGATGCTGAACGGCACCACGCCGTAGGACAGCGGGCTCATGTAGACCTCGGACGAACCAATGTCCCGTACGAACTGCACGTTGACGTAGGCATTGCCCTCAAGCCCCGCAGGAACGCGGATGTGTTGCACGCTGTTGGTGCTGTCGGCCTTGAACCACTGCTGGGTGTAGACCTTGTCCCGCTCGATGGTGATCAACCCGGCGCCGGTGTACGGCGCGCGAATGCTGATGGCGATCTCATCACCGGTGGCGTAGCTGCGTTTATCCAGGCGCAGTTGCAGTTCGGCGTTGCGCTCCAGGGAGCGCGAGGTGTTGCCCCGGCCGGCGACGCTGTAGTCGATCTGGTTCAGCAGGTTGCCGTTGGCGTCCTTGAGTTGCAGGGTGAAATCGCCCGGGGTGCCGGTGTTCAGGGTTTGCTTGGCGCCGTCCTTGGTCATCACCAGCGGCGAGGCCGGCTGGCTGATGTTCTTGATGCGCGACTCGTATTTGTAGGTGCCGTTGGATTGCTTCACCAGCACCGAGACGTAGCGGTGCTCGACCACTTCACTGGTCAGGCCGTCGACTGCGACTGGCGTGAGGTCTGGCGCCACGGCCAGCCATTGCGCTTCACGCGGAGCGTCCTTGGCGACGAAAGACAGCGAATCCTTGCTCTTCACACCCACCAGGTACGGCGCCGCCGACACCAGCAATGCGCTTTGTGCGGCGACGTTGCGACCGCCTTCGGCTTCGTACACCTGGGTCATCACTTGCAGGCGGTAGGTGCTGTTGGCGAAGCGTTGCAGGTTCAGGTCCAGCACCGCCTGGCCACTGTCGTCGACGGTGGTTTCGGCCAGGTCTTCGGAGCTGGCTTCTTCCAGCGAGTCATTCAGGCGGAAGCGGTAATCCGGGTAGCGATCAAAGGCCGCGAGCGTCGGGCTCAGAGACATTTTCGCCGTGACGCGACGACCCGCCGCCGGAGCGCCGAACAAGTGCATCGCGGTAACCTTGGCCACCACCTGGTCCGGCGGGATCCAGCCCAGCACCGGTGTATCGTGCAGGCTCAGGCTGACTTTCATCCGGTCCGGTTCAAAGTCGCGGACCTTGAAGCTGACGCTGCCCAGGTCGGTACGACGCTGCTTCTCACCGATCAGTTGCAGGGTCGCGGTGTAATCGCCGGATGGCGCTACTTCGCTGCTTGGGAAATCGAAGGTTTCAAAACCGCTGGCCGACAGTTTCAACGGCTGGCGAATCACCTCAAGGCCACGGGGGTCGGTGATCTGCAACTCAACCGGCAGGCCTTGCAGGGCGCCTTTCCAGTCGCCGCTGCGCACGATCATGCCCAGGTGCGCGGTCTCGCCGGGCCGGTACAGGCCGCGATCGGTAAACAGGTAGGCGCTGAGGCGATTGATCGCACCGTCCTCTTCCAGGCCGCCTACATCAAAGCGTGACAAATCCAGCTGTTGCGACTGACGGGCAATCGGCAGGAAGGATTGGTCATTGCCGCGACTGACCACATACATCAACGGCGTTTTCTCACGGCGCAGTTCATCCAGCTTGGCGAAGTGCGCGTGACCTTCGGCGTCGGTATGGCCGCTGGCGACCGGCAAACCGTTGCGGCCGATGATATCGACCTGGGCGTCGGACACCGGCGAGCCGTTGCCGATGGACTGCACGTACACATCGTGGCTGCCATCGCTGGAGCGCTTGGCGATGATGCCCAAGTCGGTGACCACGATGAAACGCAGGTCGCTGGTGGTGTTGCGCGAGTAGTCGAAGGTGCGATCAGCCGGGTCGTCCTGCGGGCTCAGCTTGAGCACAAAAATCCCCCGGCGGCCGCCGTTGGCCGTCAGGTAGCTGCTCAGGTCGACATTGTCGTAGACGGTTTTCGACGGGTCGCCAGCCGACAGCGGAATGTCCAGGCTCTGACGCTCCACCATCCGGTCGAAGTAGTCATTGGCAAAATTCGGTCGGGCAAAGCTGCCGCTGCTCTGGTCCACCAGGTGTTGCAACTGGTTGGGCAGCAGGCGCGCGATTTCCACATGGGCGCCGGGTACGCCACGGGCCATGAAGCCCAGGCGTTTTTCGCCGGTGAGGCTGAGCAGGGCGCCGTCGGACAGGAACTGCAGCGTGCGTGGATAAGCCGGCATGCTCACGAGAGAGGCTGTCGGATTTTTCGCCAGGTAGCCGCCGATGGCTTCCAGGTTGGCCGGCACCCGCACATACAGGGCGCGGCCCGGCGGGGCCTTGAACTTGAAGGCGTGCAGGGTGTTCAGCGGTTCGACGCTCGGCACGTGGGTCAGCTTGACCTTGGTGCTGCTGGCCAACAGCTTGTCGTCGATGTCTTGCAGGTTCCAGGGGCGGGTATCGTCCTCGGCTTTTTCCGGCAGCATCCAGGCCTGCACCTTGTTGGCGATGGTCTCGTCGGCCACGGCGCTGGAACTGCTGAACATCAACACCGGCTCGGGTTCGCCGCGCTCGTTGTCGACAAAGCTGACTTCGGCGCCGGTAAAGGTCAGGCGATAGCGGCCGGGCACGGTGACTTCGGCCACCAGCGGCGCCGAGCTGGGATTGCCGCCATCACGGGCCTTGAGGCCTTCATCGAGCTTGGCGCTGACCGGGGTGCTTTCCAGTGGGGTGGCCAGGGCGGCAGAGCGCACAAAGGCGTTGAGCTTGTGTTCGTCGAAGGTGATTTCCGGGCGATTGGGCAGTTGCGCGTCGCGGTAGGCCAGACCTTTGCCGAGGGCGACCGAGGCACGTTTGCGTACGCTGTCTTCGTCTACCGGGTGGGAAAAGTGGAAGGTCGCTACCAGCTGTTTCTGCGTCGGGTTGCTCGGGTCCTGGTACAGCTCGTTTTGCGTCAAGGTGGCGCGGAACGGCTGGGTGGAGAATTGGCTGGTGTATTGGCTGAGCAGTACGCCGTCGGCCAACAGGGTTTTCTTGGCCAGGTCGATGGTGTAGTGGGCGTCGACGGGCCAGTCTTTTTCCGGGGTGAACACCAGGCTGCGGTCATCCGCCCAGCGCCAGGCGCCGGCGATGGCAGGCTTGAGGGTGATGCCTTCGGTGACCGGCTTGCCGATGGCCGCCAGCGGGGCCACGGATTCGGCGAAGCGCACCTGCAAGTTATCCACAACTGGCTGCGGCTGGGTGTAATCCGTCAGGTTGGGCTTGTGCAGCGAATAACCCACGGTGTGGGGCTGTGGCAGGTGGGAATACCAGTGCCAGCCGTAAAAGCCCGCGGCCAGCACGAGTACCAGGGCCAGCGCGCCGCCCGCAGCCTGGCGCGGATAAGCCCGGGCCTTGTGGCCGACGTTGACCAGGCCGTTGCCTGTGGCTTGCAGCCAGCGCGGCGGCTGCCACTGGCCGAACAGGCTGCGCGCCAGCCATCGAACGGCGCTGAACAGAACACTCACCACTGAGATCAAGGCCCCGAAAAAACGGCGGCTGGTCGCTTTTAACGAATCAAACATGGTGAGCATCCCTGGCAATGTGTCGCGTATCTTACACGTCTCTTTGATACAAAAGATGACGGCAAATGCGCCGCAAAGCTCAGGCTTGCTGTACGAAGGTGAGGCGTATCGCAAAACCGATCAAAAGACTGCCAAACAGCCATTGCTGAAGGCGCTGGGCGGACGGGCTGCGTTCCAGCCAGCGGCCGATTCTTGCGCCGGCCAATCCATAGCAACTGTCGAATCCCAGGCCGACCGCCACCAGAATCGCCCCCAGCAGCGCGAACTGTGCCGTCACCGATGCGCCATGTGGATCAATGAATTGCGGCAGCAGCACGGAGCAGAACAGCAGCGCCTTGGGGTTGAGCAGGTTGGTCAGCAAACCCCGCTGGAAGGCTTCGCGCCAGGCATGCGCCGGCGCCGTGCTGTGCTCGGCGTTCAGGTTGGGCAGCAGGTTTGAGCGCAGGCACTGCACGCCGATCCACAGCAGATACGCCGCACCGCCCAGGCGCACCACATCGAATGTCCAGGGTGCGACCTTGAACAGGGTCGCCAGGCCCATCCCCGCCAGCGCCACGTGGCAGGCTCGCGCCAGGCCCAAGCCGCCTGCGGTTGCCAGTGCCATCGCCTTGCCCTGGCGGGCGCCGGTTTGCAGCAGCAGGATCATGTCCGGGCCGGGCAGCAGGTACACCACTGCCAACGCGACTAAAAACAACCAGAGTTCTGCCATGTGCCTGCCCCTTGCGGTAGGTGATTCGTAGGGCAATTTTAGGGGCGAAGGCCGGGGCAGGTGCTTGCGTAGTCAGATGGAAAAGCGTCTAGTCTTGGCACAATCTGCCACTTTTTTCGGGCGAAACATTTCACTTATGCCAAATCTGAAGCTGGACGCATTTGACCGCAAGATTCTTGAAGCCCTGCAACGGGATGGCCGGCTGAGCAACGTGCAACTGGCGGACGAGATTGGCCTGTCGGCCTCGCCCTGCTTGCGGCGTGTGCGGCTGCTGGAAGAGGCCGGGGTGATTCGTGGTTACCAGGCAAGCCTGGACCGGGATGAAGTCGGGTTGGGGCTGACGGTGTTTGTCGGGGTGAAAGTGGAGCGGCATAACGACGAACAGGCGGAGGCGTTTCGGTTGGCGGTGACGGCGCTGCCCCAGGTGATTTCGGCGTTTCTGGTGTCGGGGGAGTCGGATTTCCTGCTGCAAGTGGTGGTGCCGGACTTGCGCGGGTATGAACGGTTCCTGACCGGGAGCTTGTTGAAGTTGCCGGGGGTGAGTGATATCCGCAGCAACTTCGCGATTCAGACGGTGAAGACGCCCGGGGCATTGCCGCTGAGTCACCTTCCCGGCTAGATCGTTCCCACGCTCCGCGTGGGAATGCCGCCCTGGACGCTCCGCGTCCGCTCTAAAAGTCGTGACGCGGAGCGTCACCGGATGCATTCCCACGCAGAGCGTGGGAACGATCAGATAATGACGCCGGGGGCATCTTCCCGGCTGGTGATTTCTTATTGTGGTAAGGACGCTTGTTGTGGCGAGGGAGNNCAAGCTCCCTCGCCACTGGGGTTGTGTGGATTTGGGGAGGAAGGTGGTCGTCAGGTCCACCAGTAGCGCACGAGATGAAAGAAGATCGGCGCGGCAAAACACACTGAATCCAGCCGATCCAGCATCCCGCCGTGGCCCTCGATCATGTGCCCCCAATCCTTCACGCCCCGGTCGCGCTTGATCGCCGACATCACAATCCCGCCTGCAAACCCCAGCAGGTTGATCAACAGCGCAATCAGGAACGACTGCCAGGGATTGAACGGCGTGGTCCACCACAGCGCCGCGCCGATCAGGGATGACAGCAGGATCCCGCCGACAAACCCTTCCACGGTTTTCGATGGCGACAAGTTGGGCGCGATCTTGTGTTTGCCGAACAGCTTCCCGCACACGTACTGCAACACGTCCGACAGTTGCACCACGATCACCAGGTAGGCAATCAGCAGCAGGTTGCGGCCTTCGTAGCCGACGATATCCAGGGTCAGCAGCGCCGGCACGAAGGACACACAGAACACCGCGATCATCAGCCCCCATTGCACTTTCGATGCCCGTTCCAGGAAGTGCGTGCTGTCGCCGCCCAATGACGCGAGGATCGGCAACAGCAGGAACACGTACACCGGGATGAAGATCGAGAACAGCCCGTACCAGTCGAAGTAGATCAGCAGGTATTGCAGTGGCAGCGCCAGGTAGAAGGCCGCCACCAGCGCCGGGTAATCGCTTCGCCGGGTGGGTGTGAGCGTGAGGAATTCCCGCAGCGCATAGAACGACACGGCGTAAAACAGCAGGATCACCGCGCCGGTGCCGAGCCAGAACGCAATGCCAATCACCACCACCATCACCCACCACGCATTGATGCGGGCGTTGAGGTTGTCGATCACCGCGTTGGGTGTGCCACGGGTGCGCAGTTTGAGGATCAGGCCGATCAGCGAGGCGAGCACGAGGATCGCGCCGATCCCGCCGAACAACATCAGGGTTTGGCTATCCATCTCAGGAATGCTCCGGGGCAAGGGCGAGCAAGGCGTCGCGGGTGCGGGCCAGGAACAGCGCCTTGTCTTCGCCGTCCTCCAGTTGCAGCGGTGCGCCGAAGCTGGTGGTGCACAGCAAGGGCAGCGGCAGCACACGGCCCTTGGGCATGACCCGGTTGAGGTTGGCGATCCACACCGGGATCAATTCGGCTTGTGGATAACTCTTGGCCAGGTGATACAGCCCGCTTTTGAACGGCAACAGGCCGTCTTCCAGGTTGCGCGTGCCCTCGGGAAAGATGATCAGCGAGTCGCCGTTTTCCAAGGCCTGAAGCATCGGCGCCAGAGGGTTATCCACAGGGTCCTTGCGCTCGCGGTCGATCAGCACGCCGTTGAACACCCGGTTGATGATGTAGCGGCGCAGGGCGCTGGTGTTCCAGTAGTCGCTGCCGGCCACCGGGCGGGTGAATTTACGCAGGTTCTGCGGCAACGAGGCCCACAGCAGCACGAAATCGCCGTGGCTGCTGTGGTTGGCGTAGTAGATGCGTTGCACCGGCACCGGCGCGCAGCCAAGCCACAGGCTGCGGGCGCCGGTGACGGTGCGGGCCATGGAGGTAATCAGGGTGGCGACCACGGGTTCGAACATGGGGATTCCTTATCCGGCGAAGGGCAGCCAGGGGCTGGCCAGGATGACGGCCACGGTCAGCAGCACTTGCGCCGCCAGCAGGTAGGCTTGCTTGCGCAACAGTTTCAGGGCGCCGCGACGGCGCTCGGTCCAGGGGCGGCCTGCGCGTTTGGCGGATTGCAGGCCAAGGGTTTGCATGGCCTGGTCGAAGTCGGGCGTGCGGTCGGTGTCGCGGGCGAGCAGGGCGAACAGGTCGGCGTCGAAGGCCACCCGCAGCGCCCAATATTTTTCCAGCAGCCCGAGCACAATCATCCACAGGCTGAGGATCAGGCAGACCGGCGTGATGCTGGCCATCAGCAGTTGAGCGAGGCCGAACAGTACGCCGAGCAAGGTCAGGCCTGTGGATAACTGATCCAGGGAACGGCCCCGCCGCAGCAGGCTGGCGACGACCTGTAATTCCATATCAGCGGGCATGGGCTAAACCCTCCAGGGCTTCACGGTGCGCGGAATGCAGGACCACACGTGGGCGTGCTGTACGAATAATAGCCACCGCCTCGTCGACATTGCCTGCGCGCCCGGTATGTAGCAGCCATGCAGCCACGGCGGTGGCGCTGCGTGAGTAACCGAGGGCGCAGCACACCAGCAAGGGTCCGGCTGAGCGTAGCCGCTCTATCGCTTGGGCGGCTTCCACGCATTGCGCTGCAGTGGGCGCCGTCAGGTCGAGCACTGGCAGACTGTAGTAGGCGCGACCCTGTGGATTAATCGGCAATTCGGCGCACAGATCGACCACCGCCTTGAATGATCCCAGCTCACCGCTGGTGGGAATTCGCCCCAGCCAAACGTTATCCACAACCTGATCGGGCTGTGGATGTCTACGTGTCCACAGGCGGGAATTGATCCAGGCGGCCACCAGATAAGGCGCCAACAACCAGCGCGCCGCCGGAGTGAGTCGTCCGTCGGCGCGTTTCTGAAATCCTGCAACGCCCAGTACCAGGTAATTCGCCTTCATCAAGCCAAGGGATACCGCCGGCCAAAGCAGCCACAACCAGCCGCCGCCAAGGGAAAACGCCAGGATCAAACACACCAGCGACCCGAAGCCATAGCGCAGCCCCAGGCGCCAACGCTGGCGGTCCCTGGTCAGCTGGGCATTCAGCAGCGGGCTCGGATGTTCCAGCGGCCACAGCCACACGCACAGCCAGCCGGCGAGGGCGCCTGTGGGTAAGTCAATAAAGTGATGTTGATAAGTGGTCAGCACCGAAAGGCCAATCAACGCGAACCAGCCATGCACCAGCCAGCGCCACAGGCCCCGGCTATGCCGCTGGTACATTATCCACAGCACCACCAGCAGCGCGATGTGCAACGACGGCGCCTGGTTGAACGGCTTGTCGAACCCGGCGAGTACCGCAAACAGCCAGCCAAACACGCCGTCCAGCTCCGGTCTTTCGAAGGTGAAACGCAAGGGCCAGATCAGGAAGCAGGTGACGGCAATCACTTGGGCCGTCAGCAGGCGCAAGGCATGTTGTTTCAGTTCATGGCGGGTGCTTGGGAGTAGCAGGGAGAAACCGTAGAGCAGGTCGATCGACCAGTAGGGCACGATGGTCCAGGCCCAGAACGGGATATGGGTTTCCCAGCCGAACACCATCGTGCCCACGTCGCTGCGCTGGCTGGTGACCCACGTGGCAAAGCCGTAGGTGCTGAAAAACAGCGGCGCCAACAGCAGCAGCCACAGCACCGCCGGTTTCAACAGGCCCGGTTCACGCATGGGTCAGGCTCGCTGTGCCAGGGACACGCTGAAAATCCCCCACTCATCCACACGCTGGGTGATCTTGCGGAAACCGGCGGCTGCCACCAGTTGATCCATTTCCGCCTGGCTGCGCCGGCGCATTACCCAGGCCTGGCCCTGGCGGTGGCTGGTGAGGGCGCGGGCGATCAGTTCCAGTTGCGGATGCCACGGTTGGCCGGTGTACACCAGATAACCACCGGGCTCCACGGCTTCGGCCAAGCCCGCGAGCGAGCCACCGACCATCGCGTTATCCGCGAACAGTTCATATAGCCCGGACACCACCGCCAGCGTCGGCTTGGGTTCCAGCGCCGCAAGGTCCGCCCGGTCAAACGCATCGCCTTTGACGAACTGGGCGATATCCCCCAGCCCTTTTTCACGAATCAGCGCGCCACCGTCGCGCACGTTGATATCGCTGTAGTCCCGCAGCAGGATCGATTCCGGCAACGGCGAAACGCCCTGCAAGGCTTCCAGAATGTACCGACCATGCCCGGCGGCGATGTCGACGATTCGCACTTCCCGCTGCTCGTCCCGCAGCTTGGCCATCGCCAGGCGCAGCAGTTCTTCCACGTTCAACTTGCGCTGACGAATACCGCGCCAGCCGATGGAGTTCAGGTAGTTGGTGTCGATCATCCGCCCCAGCCCGCCTTTGCCGGTGGGTTTGTTGCGGTATACGTAGTCCAGGGTGCTGCCGGAGTCGAAGCCGGTGTCGAAGCCGAGCTTCACGCCATCCGACAGTTTGCTGCCCAGGCCCATGCTGGCGCGGGTCATGCGCCAGTACAGGTCGCGCAGGGAGTTGCGTGGCAACGGCGCGGCGAGGGACTCGGATTCGGCGCAGGTCAGGCCAATCCTGTCGGCATCCAGCAAGGAGGCGCGGTCCAGCGGGTGTTCGAAATTCTGCAGGATAAAGCGCCGGGCGCTGCTCAAGGCCACGGCGCGGTCACGTTCACCGAGGGTGTCGTGGAAGAAGCCGGGGAGGATGTGCAGCTCTTTCTTCAAGCTGCCGAGGCGGTCGAAAAACTGCTGCTGGGGTTTGCGGTGCACCACAAAGTCCGAGCCGGAGATCAGCAGTTGGGTCGGTACCTGAATTGCCTGGGCATCGGCTACAACCCGGTCGGCCGCTTCGTACAGGCCCAACAGTACATTCACCGAGATGGCTTTGGTGATCAGCGGATCACTGTCGTAGGACGCCACGCGCTCCGGGTCATGGCTCAGGAACTTGGCCTTGACGTAGCTGTTGACGAAAAAGTTGCCGCGAAACTTGCGCATCAACGCCAGGCCCGGCCGGGCGAAGGGCACGTAGAGTTTGACCTTGAATGCGGGGGAGGCGAGTACCAGCGAGCGAATCTTCGGCGCGTAGTCGTGCACCCAGGTGGCCGCGATCACCGCGCCGACGCTTTGGGCGATCACTGCGAGGTGTTCTTCCTCGATGTTGTAGGCGCTGCGGATATGGTCAACGAAAGTCTGCACGTCCCGCGCACTGGTGGCGAAGCTCGGGCTGTCGCCGCGCGCGCCGGGGGATTGGCCGTGGCCACGGGCGTCCCAGGCGAAGAAGTCGAACTCCGGCAGGTTCAGCTCGTCCACCAGGTGGGCGATACGACCGGAATGCTCGTGGCCGCGATGGAACAGCAAGATCGCCTTGCGCGGCGCAAAGCCCGCGGGTGCGGTGGCGAGCCAATGACGGTAGAAAAGCTCCACCCCGTCATGGGTGCTGAAGGTGTGCTCTTGCTGTTCACGCATCGCAAAATCCTTATGCAGAAGGGGAGGTGTTCGTTTCTTCTTTCAAGCCTTGGCGCACACGGTTGACCAGGGTGTAGGCCAGCAACGCCGCGACCAGCCACATCACCGCATCGACCCAACCGGCACCCAGCCAACCCAGCGCCACGCCGGTGGCCAGCACCCCGAGCACAAACGCCCGATCGCTCTTGCCCATCGGGCCGTCGTAGCGCCGCGAGGCCCCGACCATCGGCCCGAGCACGCCGGCGTATTCGCTGAACACCGCCAGCAGCGTCACCAGCAACACCGGCGCCAAGCTGACCTCGGGGATCAGCGCAAACGGCAGGATCAGTGCGCTGTCGGCGATCACGTCGCACAGTTCATTGAGGTAGGCGCCGAGTCGCGACTGCTGGCCGAATTCCCGGGCGAGCATGCCGTCGATGGCATTGAGGGCCATGCGCAGGATCATCCACAGCGGGATCAGCGCAAACAGCCACACATGTTGTGCGAAGCCGGCAATCAGCAATCCCACCAGCAGGGAAACCACCCCGGCCAGCACGGTGATCTGGTTGGCGGTGGTGCCGTTGTCGTAGAGGCGCTGCACCAGCGGGCGCAGCAGGTTCTGAAAACGCGGTTTAAGCTGATAGATCGAAATCATGGGGAGTGACGCTTCCTTGTCCGTAAGCCCGCGAAAAACTCTGGGGAGTGTGCCGATTTATCACCTCTGAAACCAGTGATGGCTCGTGTTTCTGGGGCTTTCGTCACTATCTGTGTGAAACCAAACAAAAATTTCACGCTTCGGGTTATAGAGTAACTAATTGTTTCTGGGTGGGCGTTTGGGGATGCGAGTGGATCTAGACGCTGATGACGTGGCCATCGAAGGGCTGCCGCGTTTTCAGCAGGGGTTGTTTCATGCCCGCCGGTTAAGGCAGGCCGGCATTGGCCTGACGGTGCTGGCGGTCGGCGGCTGGATGCTGGCGCTGTTTGTGGCGCTGTTCGCCCCGCTGTCGATCTGGCCGGTGGTGCTGATCAACTGCGCCTCGGCGTTGCTGGTGCTGGTGGCTGGCTTGCAATCGGCGTGGTGGGTCGCGGATTGGCGGGCCATGGCGCTGGAGGAGCCGGCTGCACGGCTGATCGAACCGCCGCTGCCACAAGAAGAACCTGGCTGGCTAAACCGCCAGTTCGGTCGCGTCGGTAACGGCTTGCTGGTGCAGATTGGCGCACCGGTGTTCTGGCTGTGCGGCTGGTCGTTGCTGGCATTCTTCAGCGTTCTGGAATTCTGGAGCTTGACCTTGCCCGCCGCGGCGCTGGGCCAGGCTGCCAGTGTGGGCGCCGCCATTGCCTTGGCACTGGCGTTCGGCTTGCTGGTGTTTGAACGGCGCATGGCCCAGGAAAGCACCGCCCAATGGCCGGAAGCGGTGCAACTGGCGCAACTGAGCCGGGTGGCGATTATCTGCCTGGTGATCAGTGCGATTTGTCTGCTGTTTGCCGGTGAAGAGTCCGTGTGGCCATTGCGCCTGGCCGTGTTGATCGGTCTGTTGCCGGCCCTGGTGGCGCTGGAGTTTCTACTAAGAGGCCTGCTGTCGCTGTTCAGCCCGCGCCAGGGGCGGCTTGAACCGCGCCTGATGGCGCAAAGTTTTATCGCCGGGATGCTGCGCTGGCCGCCGCAACCGTTGCTCGCCTTGCAGCACGAACTGCACAACCGTTTCGGCATCGACCTGCGGCAGATCTGGGCCTTCACCTATATGCGCCGGGCATTCCTGCCAGTGCTGGTGGTGGTGCTGGCCGTAGGCTGGTTGCTGACCGGCGTGCATGAAGTCGCCCTGCAAAGCCGTGGGATCTATGAACGCTTTGGCAAGCCGGTGGAGGTCTTCGGGCCTGGCCTGCATGCCGGTTTGCCGTGGCCGCTGGGTCGCGTACTGAACGTGGAAAACGGCGTGGTCCATGAGCTGGCCACCAGCGTTGGCGAAGCGGCAAACACCGACGTCGCTCCGGCCGAGGGCCCGGCGCCGCTGATCGCCAACCGCCTGTGGGACGCCAGCCATGTGAATGACAAATCCCAGGTGATCGCCAGCAGCAGCGGCGACAAACAGAGCTTCCAGATCGTCAATATGGACGTGCGCTTTGTGTACCGCATCGGCTTGACCGACCAGGCCGCACTCGCCGCCACCTATAACAGCGCCGATGTGCCCACGCTGATCCGCAGCACCGCCAGCCGCATCCTCGTCCACGAGTTTGCCTCGCGAACCCTTGATGAATTGCTGGGTGAGGAACGCAACAGCCTCGCCGATGAAATTGGCCAGGCGGTGCAAGCGGACCTGAAGAAACTCGACAGCGGCGTGGAAATTCTCGCCACCGTGGTGGAAGCCATTCACCCGCCCTCCGGTGCGGCGAATGCCTACCACGCGGTGCAAGCTGCGCAGATCGGCGCCCAGGCGCTGATTTCCCGAGAGCGCGGCGCTGCCAGTGAGCAGACCAACCAGGCGTTGCTGCAAGCCAGTACCGCCCGTGACCAGGCCCAGGCCACGGCCCATGAAGTCAGCGCCGGCGCCCAAGCGGCGGACCTGCGCTTCAGCGCCGAACAAAAGGCCTATCAACAAGCCGGCCAGGCGTTCGTGCTGGAGCAGTACCTGAGCCAACTGAGCCAGGGCCTGGCTCACGCCAAGTTACTCATTCTTGATCATCGCCTGGGCGCCAGTGGCGCACCGACCATCGATCTGCGTTCCTTTACCTTACCGGCCGACCCTGCGGTGCCGCGTAAAGCCGTTCAATAAGGAGTTCATCTGTTGAGCGCTCATTCTCACGATCACGCAGGCCATGGTCACCACCACGGCCACCATCATCACCATCATGGCGACGAGCACGAAGCCGGCCCGTTCCCCTGGCGGCGTATGGGCTGGGCGGTGTTGCTGGTGCTGTTCGCGGTCGCCGCGGCGAGCCTGGTGCAGGTGCGTTCCGGTGAAGCCACGGTGATTACTCGCTTCGGCAACCCGTCGCGGGTATTGCTGGAGCCGGGCCTGGGATGGCGCTGGCCGGCGCCGTTCGAGGCGGCGATTCCGGTGGACCTGCGCCTGCGCACCACCTCCAGCGGTTTGCAGGATGTGGGCACCCGCGATGGCCTGCGGATCATCGTGCAGGCCTACGTGGCCTGGCAGGTGCAGGGCGACCCCGACAACGTGCAGCGCTTTATGCGCGCGGTGCAGAACCAGCCGGATGAAGCGGCGCGGCAGATTCGCACCTTTGTCGGCTCGGCGCTGGAAACCACCGCCGCCAGTTTCGACCTGGCCAACCTGGTGAACACCGATGCCAGCCAGGTGCGCATTGCCGATTTTGAAGCGCAGTTGCGCCAGCAGATTGATCAACAATTGCTCACCACCTATGGCGTGCGTGTGGTGCAGGTGGGCGTTGAACGGCTGACCTTGCCGTCGGTGACCCTGGCCGCCACCGTCGACCGCATGCGCGCCGAGCGCGAGACCATCGCCACGGAACGAACCGCCGTGGGCAAGCGTGAAGCGGCGCAGATTCGTTCGGCCGCCGAGCGTGATGCGCGGATCGTCCAGGCCGACGCCACGGTGAAAGCCGCCGACATCGAAGCGCAATCCCGGGTCGAAGCCGCGCAGATTTATGGCCATGCCTACGCCGGCAATCCGCAGCTGTATAACCTGCTGCGTTCCCTCGACACCCTTGGCACAGTGGTCACGCCGGGCACCAAGATCATCCTGCGCACCGACGCCGCGCCTTTCCGCGCGCTGGTGGATGGGCCGAAGGATGTCCAGCCATGAGTGAGCGGGAAAGCCTCGACAGCCCGTGGATCCAGGCTGGACGGCTGACGTTCCTGGCGCTGTATGCGGTGACGGTATTGGCCGCGCTGGCGTGGGCGTTTTCCAACGTGCGCCAGATCGACCCGCAGAACCGCGCCGTGGTGTTGCACTTCGGTGCGCTGGACCGGATCCAGAATGCCGGGCTGCTGCTGGCCTGGCCGCGTCCGTTCGAGCAAGTGGTGCTGTTGCCCGCCGCGGACCGGGTGATTGAGCGCCGGGTGGAAAACCTGCTGCGTTCCGATGCGGCCACCCAAGCCGATCGCGTGGCCAGTTTTGCCACACCGCTGAGCGATGCCCTGGCCGGCTCCGGTTACCTGCTGACCGGCGATGCCGGCGTGGTGCAACTGGATGTGCGGGTCTTCTACAAGGTCACCGAGCCCTACGCGTTTGTGTTGCAGGGCGATCACGTGCTACCCGCGCTGGATCGACTGGTCACCCGCAGCGCCGTGGTGCTGACTGCGGCGCGGGATCTGGATACGATTCTGGTGGCGCGCCCCGAGTTGATCGGCGCCGACAACCAGGCCGCCGAACGCCGCGAACGGCTGCGTGGCGACCTGGTGCGCGGCATCAATCAACGCCTGGCTGACCTGGCGTCCACCGGCCTTGGCCTGGGCATCGAAGTCACCCGGGTCGACGTGCAATCGAGCTTGCCGGGCCCGGCGGTCAATGCCTTCAACGCAGTGCTGACCGCCAGCCAGCAAGCCGACAAGGCGGTGGCCAATGCGCGCACCGACGCCGAAAAACTTACCCAGACCGCCAACCAGGACGCCGACCGCGCCGTGCAAGTGGCTCACGCCCAGGCCAGCGAACGGCTGTCCAACGCCCAGGCGCAAACCGCTACCGTCGCCAGCCTGGCCCAGGTCCAAGACCCCGGCCTGTTGCTGCGCCTGTACCGCGAACGCCTGCCGAAGATTCTCGGGCAGGCCGGCTCCGTGACCACGGTTGACCCTAAAGACGATTCCCGCCTGATCATTCAGGGAGCCGAACAATGACCGCCCACGCAGCCCCGATGCTCTCGTCGGCCGAACAACGCAGCGCCGCCCGGCAACTGACCCTGGCGATGCTCGCCCTGGGCCTGCTCAGCCTGGGCCTGGTATGGCGCTGGCTGGCGCCGGACCAGACCGGCGTGAGCCAACTGCTGTTGGGCGTCGCCTCATTGCTGGTGGCCGTGCCCGTGATGCGCTCGGCCTGGTACAGCCTGCGGTATCCAAGTTTGCATGGCATCACCGACCAACTCATTGCGCTGGCGATGCTCGGCGCCTGGGCTACCGGTGACCTGCTGACCGCCGCGCTGCTGCCGATCATCATGATCTTCGGCCATGTGCTGGAAGAGCGCAGCGTCATCGGCTCCCAGGAAGCGATTCATGCCCTGGGCAAGCTGACCCGTAGCCACGCACGGTTGGTGCAGGCGGACGGGACGATCCTGGAAGTGGACAACGGCATCCTGAAGACCGGCGATATCGTCGAAGTGCGTGCCGGTGACCGCGTGCCCGCCGACGGCGTGGTGCTGTCGGGCCAGGCCAGCCTCGACACCGCGCCGATTACCGGTGAATCGGTGCCGCTGGAAGCGAGTGTCGGCGTGCAGGTGTTTGGTGGCGCGATCAACCTCGACGGTTTGCTGCGCCTGGGAGTGACCCGCACCGGCAATGAGTCGACGCTGGGCAAAGTCATCGCCCTGATGCAGAGCGCCGAACGTTCGAAGCCGCCGATCACCCGATTGCTGGAGCGCTACGCCGGCAGCTACATGGTGCTGGTGCTGTTGCTGGCGGCGGTCACCTGGTTTGTCACCAATGACGCCCAGGCGATGCTCGCGGTGCTGGTGGCGGCGTGCCCGTGTGCTTTGGTGTTGTCGGCGCCGGCCACGGCGATTGCGGGCATTGCGGTGGCGGCGCGTCACGGCATTCTGATTCGCAGCTCGGCGTTTCTCGAAGAGCTGGCGGACCTGACGTCGCTGGTGGTCGACAAGACCGGCACCCTGACGTTTGGCACCCTGCGTTTGCAGTCCATCGACACCCGTGAGCCGGATCGGCAAGCACTGCTCAATCTGGCGGCCAGCCTCGGCTCGGCCAGCAGCCACCCGGTCAGCCGGGCATTGGCGGGGCTGGCGACTCAAGAGCAGATGCTGGTGTTGTCGGATATTCGCGAGCGCCAGGGCCTCGGTGTCGTCGCCCAGACCGGGCAGGGCGAAGCCGCCCTCGGCCGGCCGGAATTGTTTGAGCAACTGGGCATCACGACCACGGCGGTCCCCAATCACGACGGCCCGATTGCCGGGCTCGCGTTGAACGGGCAGTTCCTCGCTTGGTTGCTGCTGGCGGACAGCGTGAAACCTGAAGCGCGCCAGGCGATGAAAGAGCTGCGTGAATTGGGCCTGGGGCGCCAACTGCTGCTGACCGGCGACCGCCAGAGCGTGGCCGACAGCCTGGCGTTGGAAGTGGGCATCAGCGACGTCGAAGCCCAGGCTTTGCCGGAGGACAAACTCAACCGCGTGCTGGGGGAAATTGGCAGCGGTTTCCGGCCGATGGTGGTGGGCGACGGGATCAACGATTCGTTGGCGCTCAAGGCGGGTGTGGTCGGTGTGGCGATGGGCGCGGGCGGGGCGGATATCGCCTTGGCGTCGGCGGACGTGGTGCTGATCGGCAGCGACCTGCGGCGCCTGGGCACCTGTGTGCGCTTGAGTCGCCAGTGCCGGCACACGTTGCAGGTCAACGTGATCATCGGTCTGGGCTGGACGCTGGCGATCGTGGTGTTCGCCGCATTTGGCTGGCTGGGCGCGGCGGGCGCGATGATTGCGGCGGTGCTGCACAACCTCAGTACGCTGCTGGTGCTGGGGAATGCGGGGCGCTTGTTGCGGTTCCAGGAGCCGTTATTGAAACTCGAGGAATAAATTTTTCAGTCGTGCTGTAACGCCATGGGGGTACCTCACTCTAGTGCTATGTCGAGACTGAACAATCCGTTCAGACCGGCTCCACTACCGATCATGAGGAATACACAATGAACATCAAATCCGCTGCTGCTGGTGCCGCCCTCGCTATCGCCGCTGCTGGCATGTTTGCCGGTGTTGCCACCCAGGTACAGGCAGCAGACGCCCAGGTCCATTGCTATGGCGTCAACGCCTGCAAAGGCCAGAACGACTGCAAAACCAAAGACCACGCCTGCAAAGGCATGGGTTCTTGCAAAGGCCAGGGCTTCCTGTCGATGAGCAAGGCGATGTGCGATCAGAAAGGCGGCAAAGTCGGCGAATAACCGACAACCGAGTGCAACCGCAGCGGGCCCCCCTCCGCTGCGGACACTTTCCCCAGGAGTGTTTTTATGTCCGCTTCCCTTCCGAGTCTGGGTTACGGCCTGGGTTTACGCAGCGAGTACTACCAGCAGATCCTTGAACAATCGCCGGCCGTGGATTGGTTCGAAGTGATCTCCGAGAATTATCTGGTGCAGGGCGGCAAGGCCTTGTACTACCTGGATGCGATAGCCGAGCGTTATCCCCTGGTGATGCATGGCGTGTCCCTGTCTATCGGCGGGCCCCATGCCCTCGATACCGATTACCTGAAACAACTCAAGCAGCTCTCCGAGCGCATCCGGCCGGCGTGGATTTCCGATCACCTGTGCTGGAGCCGTGGCAACGCGCACCAGTTGCATGACTTGCTGCCGCTGCCCTACACCGAAGAAAGCCTGTACCACGTCGCCGCTCGCGTGCGGCAGGTGCAGGATGTGTTGCAGCGCCCGTTCGTGCTGGAAAACGTCTCCAGCTACGTGCGCTCCAAGGCGGATGAGTTTACCGAGTGGGAATTTCTCAACGCCCTGAGCCACCTCACCGGCTGCCAGTTGCTGCTGGACGTGAATAACGTCTACGTCAGCTCGCGCAATCACGGGTTCGACGCCTGGGAATTTATCCGCAACCTGCCGCCCGAAAGCATCCGCCAACTGCACCTGGCCGGGCATATGGATTACGGCGACTACGTGATCGACACCCATGACCATCCGGTATGCGATCCGGTGTGGGCGCTGTATCAGCGGACCCTGGAGCACCTTGGGCCAGTCTCGACCTTGCTCGAACGCGATGACCATTTCCCGCCGTTCCAGGAGCTGCTCGACGAGTTGAACAAGGCCCGCGAGCTGGGCGCGAGCGCGCTGGACAGGAGAGCGTTATGCGCCTGATCGATTGGCAATTGGCCTTTGAGCGGCATTTGCTGGCCGAGTCTTCCACTGCCAGCAACAGCTTCAGCGCCACCTTGATCGGCGGCCCGACCCTGGATGTCGAGACGGGCCTGGCGATTTACCACAACGCCTATCACGCCCGATTGCAGGAAGTGCTGCGCGATGACTTCAGCGCCGTCTGGTATTGGCTGGGGGACGAGGAGTTTGCAGCGTTGGGTTCGGCCTATATCTGCCGTTATCCCTCGGCCCATTACAGCCTGCGCTGGTTTGGCGAGCGGTTCCCCGGGTTTATCGTTGAGCATTATGGCGAGCAAGGTTTGGCGCCTGCCGAGCTGGCGCGGCTCGAATGGGCATTCACCCTGGCCTTTGATGCACCGCAGGGCGAGCCGTTGACCCTGCAAGACATGGCAACGCTGCCGCCCGAAGACTGGCCAGGGCTGCAGGTGCAGTTGGTGCCGTCGGTGCAGCAGGTGCTCTGTGATTTCAACAGCCTGGGCATCTGGCGTGCGAGCAAGGGCGAGTGGGACTTTCCCGGCAGCGAAGCCCTGCCGTTGGCGCAGGTGTGCCTGGTCTGGCGCCATCAGAATGTCTGCCAATATCGCAGCGTTGAACCGGCGCAAGCCTGCGCGCTGACAGGCATGGTCGCCAACGGTTGGAGTTTTTCCGAACTGTGTGCCGAGTTGGCAGTCACTTACCAGGAGGGCGCGCCATTGCAAGCGGTTACCTGGCTGAAACAGTGGGTCCAAGAGGGTTTGCTCCAGCGGCGGGCACCATAGAAAAGCGCTATTGTTTCGATAGCCTGCTAATTTTTCCGTGGATGGTCTACCCTCATTTCAGACGTCTGAAACAAGGGGGGACTACTCATGCTCGCGCAACTTCCACCGGCCTTACAGAATCTCAAGCTACCGCTGCGTCTTCGACTCTGGGACGGCCATGAATTCAACCTGGGCCCGGATCCCAGCGTCACCATTGTGGTCAAGGACCCCATGATGGTTTCAACGCTCAGCCATCCGACGCTCGACTCACTGGGCGAAGCTTTCGTCGAGGGCAAACTGGAGCTGGAAGGCTCCATTTCCGAAGTGATCAGGGTCGTTGACGAGTTGAGTCATGCCTTGGTTGATGACGACGAGGGGAGTCGTCCGGTGCGCTCGATCCACGACAAGGCCACCGACGCAGCGGCTATTTCCTACCATTACGACCTGTCCAACGAGTTCTACCAGCTGTGGCTGGACCGCGACATGGCCTATTCCTGCGGGTATTTCGAAACCGGCAGCGAATCCCTTGATCAAGCCCAACAAGACAAATTCCGCCACCTGTGCCGCAAATTGCGGCTGCAGCCGGGGGAGTATTTGCTCGACGTGGGCTGCGGTTGGGGTGGGCTGGCGCGGTATGCCGCGCGGGAATTCGGGGTCAAGGTGTTTGGTATCACCCTGAGCAAGGAACAGCTGGCGCTGGCCCAGGAGCGGGTGAAGGCCGAAGGCCTGGAAGACCAGGTAGAGCTGACGCTGCTCGACTACCGCGACTTGCCCCAGGATGGCCGGTTCGACAAGGTGGTGAGCGTGGGGATGTTTGAACACGTTGGCCACGCCAACCTGGCTGAGTACTGCAAGATTCTCTACGGCGCGGTGCGTGAGGGCGGCCTGGTGATGAACCACGGGATTACCGCCAAGCACATTGATGGCCGGCCCGTAGGCCGTGGCGCCGGGGATTTTATCGAGCGTTATGTGTTCCCCAACGGCGAGTTGCCGCATCTGTCGATGATGACCGCCGAGATCAGCGACGTGGGCCTGGAAGTAGTCGACGTCGAAAGCCTGCGCCTGCATTACGCGCGCACGCTGGATCACTGGAGCGAGCGCCTCGAAGACAACCTGGAAGCGGCGGGCAAGATGGTGCCGGAGCAAGCCTTGCGCATCTGGCGCCTGTACCTGGCCGGCTGTGCGTATGCGTTTGCCCGGGGCTGGATCAACCTGCATCAGATTCTGGCGGTGAAACCCCATGCCGATGGTAGCCATGAGCTGCCGTGGACGCGGGATGACCTGTACCAGTAAGCAATGGTACCGGTGATCTGAATGTGGGAGCGGGCTTGTGTGGGAGCGGGCTTGCTCGCGAAGGCGTTGGATCAGAAACACATTCAGTGACTGACACTCCGCTTTCGCGAGCAAGCCCGCTCCCACATTGGGTTCGGTGCAAGCCTTACAAGATTGGAGAAATCAGCCGCGCGATCCGCATGCCCAATTGTTGCAGGCGGTGGGTCTGGCGGTTTTCTTCCTGGCTGATTTCATGGGCCAGGGCGAAGTCTTCCAGCAGCATGTGCTCCACCTGGCTGGCGAAGGTGTCATCTACCGTCAGCAACATCACTTCGAAATTCAGCCGGAACGAGCGGTTATCCAGGTTCGCACTGCCGATGGCGCTGATTTCACGGTCGACCAACACCACTTTCTGATGCAGGAACCCTGGCGTATAGCGGAATACCCGCACCCCGGCGCGCACGGCTTCGATCGCATACAGGCTGGAAGCGGCGTAGACGATGCGGTGATCCGGCCGTGACGGCAGCAGCAGGCGCACGTCGACACCGCGCAATACCGCCAACCTCAAAGCCGCAAACACCGCCTCATCGGGAATGAAATACGGGCTGGTGATCCACACCCGCTCGGTCGCCGCATGAATGGCCTCGACGAAAAACAGCGAGCAGGTTTCGTAGGGATCCGCCGGGCCGCTGGCCAGCAATTGGCAGAGTACGCCGTCGTCCGGGTAGGTATCCGGCAGCAGCAGCGGCGGCAGCTCACGCGAGGCCCAGAACCAGTCCTCGGCAAACGACTCCTGCAAGCACGCTACTACCGGGCCGCTGACTTGCACATGGGTGTCACGCCATGGCGCCAGCGGCGGTTTCTTGCCCAGGTACTCATCGCCGACGTTATGCCCGCCGACGAACCCGGTAATGCCATCCACCACCACGATCTTGCGGTGGTTGCGGAAGTTGACCTGGAAGCGATTGAGCCAGCCGCTGCGTGTGGCGAAGGCCTTGACCTGCACCCCGGCGTCTCGTAGCGACTGCACATAACGATGGGGCAGGGCATGGCTGCCGATACGGTCGTACAGCACGAAAATGGCTACGCCTTCGGCGGCTTTTTCCTTGAGCAAGGTGTGCAGTTGGCGGCCAAGTTCGTCGTCATGAATGATGAAGAACTGGAACAGCACGGCGGTCTTTGCCGAGCGAATCGCCTCGAAAATCGCGCTGAACGTAGCCTCGCCATTGATCAGCAAACGCACCTGATTATTCGCCAGGCACGGCATGCGCCCCAGCTTGGGCATGGCCCGTAGCGAAGCGTAGGCCTGGGAGTTGCGCGCGGCCAATGCCTCTTCAACCCATGGGCGCCAGTTCAGCTCGGTGATCGCCTTGTGCATTTCCTGGTTGGCCTGGCGCCGCGCCTGAATGTAGGCGTCGAAAGTGCTCCGGCCAAAGATCAGGTAGGGAATCAGCGTCAGGTAGGGGATGAACATCAGCGACAATGCCCAGGCAATCGAGCCTTGGGCGGTCCTGACGGTCAGCACCGCATGGATGGCGGCGAGGGTGCCCAGAAAATGCAGGGTGGCAATGAAATAGGCGAGCAGGTGCGGGCCAAAGAAATCCATGGACAACGGTACTCCTGACGAACAAGTGCCTAACAGACCATGTTCGGCCACGAATGTCGCTATTTTATTTGCTGTGCAACACTGGCGCTTTTGCGGCGTCTAACGCCGACAATTGCCCAGGAGTTACCCGATGAATGCTCGTCTGCTTGGTTTGGCCATGGTTGTTGGTTTGACGCTGCCTGTGGCGGCGCAAGCGCAGATGTTGGCGCCGGGCTTGTGGGAGTTGACCACCAGCAACATGAAGGTCGATAACCAGGACCTGCCGGACTTGTCGCTGATCCTCGGTCAGCTCAAGCAACAGATGACCCCGGAACAACGCGCGATGCTTGAGAAGCAAGGCATCACCATGGCCGGCAAAGGCGTACAGGTGTGCCTGACCCCGGCCCAGGTGGCGTCCGATTCCATCCCGCTGACCGACCCGCAATCGGGTTGCAAGCAGGAAGTGACGGACAAGACCGGCAACCAATGGAAATTCCGTTTCAGCTGCCCGAAAGCCCAGGGCACTGGCGTGGCGACGTTCCAGAGCCAGCAGGAATTCACCACTACGGTTAACGGTACCTTCAACGCCACCGGCGTACAGCAGAAGGGCAGCCTGGACACCCACGCGCAGTGGTTGGGCAGCAACTGCGGTACGGTCAAACCCCGCGCTTAACCTAAGACATACCCCGATCAAAATGTGGGAGCGGGCTTGCTCGCGAATGCGGTGAATCAGTCACAGGTGTATTGGCTGACCCACCGCATTCGCGAGCAAGCCCGCTCCCACATTTGATTGGATTGCCAGGTACAGAGTCTCTTCAACGCTGGAAATGCAGCGGCAACCCCTGGCAACTGTCGTGCACGCGCCCGTCGTGCCAGGCCAGGTGGCCGGACACAAGCGTGGTGCTGACGCTGTGCCGGAAGCTGCGCCCCGCAAAGGGCGTCCAGCCGCAACGGGCCAGGATCGGCTGGCTGCTGACGGGTTTGCCGTGAGGCTCGGGTTGGATCAGCACCAGGTCGGCCCAATAGCCTTCGCGCAGGTAGCCACGGTCGGGGATCGCAAACAGGTCCGCGACCCGATGGCTGGTTTTCGCCACCAGCGTGGTCAGCGGCAGCAGGCCGTCGGCGACCAATTCCAGCAGCGCCGGCAGGGCGTGTTGCACCAGCGGCAAGCCTGACGGCGCCTCGCGATACGGCAGTTGTTTTTGCGCCCAGGTGTGCGGCGCATGGTCACTGCCAATTACATCCAGACGATCACTCAACAATGCCAGGCGCAGGGCGTTGCGGTCGGCGCGTGTCTTGATCGCCGGGTTGCATTTGATCTGGTGGCCGAGGCGGGCGTAGTCGCGGTCATCGAACAAGAGGTGATGCAGGCAGACCTCCGCCGTGATGCGTTTTTGCGCCAGGGGTTTATCTTCGAACAGCACCAATTCCCGGGCGCTGGTGATGTGCAACACATGCAGGCGCGTGCCGTGCCGCTTGGCCAGTTCCACCGCCAGGGACGAGGAGCGATAGCAGGCCTCGGCATCGCGGATCAGCGGGTGTGCCACGGCAGGAATGTGCTCACCGAAACGCTCGCGGATCCTTTGCTCGCGGGCCAGGATGCTGGGGGTGTGCTCGCAGTGGGCCAGGAGAATGGTCGGCACCTCGGCGAACAGACGCTCGAGGATCTTCGGATCATCCACCAGCATATTGCCGGTAGACGCACCCATGAACACTTTGACCCCGGCGACTTCCCGCGGGTCCAGCGCGGCGACGGTGTCGAGGTTGTCGTTACTCACTCCGAAGTGAAAACCATAGTTGGCCACCGAATGCAGCGCCGCGCGGCGCTTTTTGTCGGCCAGGGCATCCAGGTTCAGGGTCGCCGGGTTGGTGTTGGGCATGTCCATGAAACTGGTGATGCCACCGGCCACCGCCGCACGGGACTCGCTGTAGAAGCTGCCTTTGTCCGGCGCGCCGGGCTCTCGGAAGTGCACCTGGTCGTCGATCATTCCCGGCAGCAGCCACTGGCCTTGGGCGTCGATTTCCACGGTGGCGTTGGCGTTGTCGATGCTGCCGGCGATCTTCTCGATACGGCCATTGGCGACCAGCAGGTCAGCCTCGAATTCCTCGCCTTCGTTCACCAGGCGGGCGTTGCGGATCAGCAGGCGGCTCATGCTCAGAACTCGTTTTGCAGGGCTTTGTAACCCAGTACCAGGTCGACGTTGGTGCGTGCCACGTCTTCGGAAAACTCCGAAGCGCTGACACTCACCGGCGGGAACTGGGACAGGTCGGTGTTGGGGCCGATGCGGGTGGTGGAGGGCACGTAGAACGCGTCGGGCAAATCGCGGCCGTCGACTACAGAGTTGTGCCGCACCACGCAGCCATCGCCGACGACGCAATTGAACAGCACGCTGTTGAAGCCGATGAACACCCGGTCACCAACGGTGCAGGGCCCGTGGACGATGGAGCGGTGGGCGATGGAGGTGAACTCGCCGATGGTTACGGCGGCGCCGGATTTGGAGTGGATCACCACGCCGTCCTGGATATTCGAATTGGCACCGATGGTGATCGGGTCCATGTCACCGTTGGCGTCGACTTCGTCGGCGCGGATCACCGCGTAAGGGCCGACAAATACGTTTTCGCCGATGATCACCTTGCCGCAGATGATTGCGGTTTTGTCGACGTAGGCCGATTCGGCAATCACGGGCAGATCGCCGGAAGGGTTCTTGCGGATCATGGGTCAGGTTCCTTGAGAGGCGCGGTGATGATGTTTACGTGATGGCCGTCGATGGCGTTGTAGAAGCAGGTGGGCCGGCCGGTGTGGCAGGCCGGGCCTTGCTGGTCGACGATCAGCAATACCGCGTCGCCGTCGCAATCCAGGCGGGCCTCCACCAGCAGTTGCCGGTGGCCGGAGGTTTCGCCCTTGCGCCACAGTTGCTGGCGCGAACGGGACCAGTAGCAGACGTGCCTGGTGGCCAGGGTTTCGTCGAGGGCCTGGCGGTTCATCCAGGCCAGCATCAACACTTCGCCGCTGCCGTGTTGCTGGGCGATGGCGGCGATCAGGCCATCGCTGGTCCACGGCAGGGCGTCGAGCACGCTATCGAGTGGAAAGCGGCTGCCGATGGCAGCCTCTTCCAGGTCAAGCATGCTCAGGCTCATGGCTTGCTCAGGGCCGCGCACAGGGTGTTGAGGTTGTATTCGAACAGGCCGGTAAAGGTGCTGGCCGGACCTTCTGCAGCCAGGGCGTCCGAGTACAGCGTGCCGCCGATCTGCGCGCCGCTCTCATCAGCGATCTGCTGGAGCAGACGCGAGTCCTTGATGTTTTCCATGAACACGGCCTTGACCTTGTCCTTGCGGATCTGGGTGATCAGCGTGGCGACTTCGGCGGCCGACGGTTCACGTTCGGTGGACAGGCCTTGAGGCGACAGGAACTCGATACCGTAGGCCTGGCCCAGGTAGCCGAAGGCGTCATGAGAGGTGACGATGCGACGGTTACCCGGTGGCAGCGCGCCAAACTTGGCCTTGGCTTCAGCCAGCAGGCGGTAGATTTCTTTCAGGTACACCTGGCTGTTGTGCTCGTAGTCGGCCTTGTTGGCCGGGTCGGCAGCGATCAGCGCCTTGGTGATGTTGTTCACGTAGATAACGGTGTTGGCCAGGTTGTGCCAGGCGTGCGGGTCGGGGATGGTTTCGCCGTCCTCTTCCATGGTGTGGGAAAGCACGCCTTTACTCGCAGTGACCACAGTGGCCTTGGTCTCGGTGCTGGTGATCAGGCGATCCAGCCACGGCTCGAAGCCCAGGCCGTTCTTGATGATCACCTTGGCCTTGAGCAGGGCCTTGGCATCGTCTGGTGTTGGTTCGTAAGTGTGGGCGTCGGCGTCGGGGCCGACCATGTTGCTGATCTGGATATGATCGCCACCGACCTGGTGGGTCATGTCGTCAAGAATACTGAAGCTGGTAACCACCTGAAGCTTGTCGGCAGCCTGGGCCGTCGCGAACGACAGCGGCAGCAACACACTGAACAGCACGAGTAGAGCGCGCATCGGGAAACACCTCATTGGGATGTAAGCAAAGGCGGGCGGCGCAGCAAGCCGTGCACCGGACCGAAGACCACGGACAGCAGGTACCAGCCGCCAGCCACCAGCACAATTGCCGGGCCGCTGGGCAGCGAGTAGTAGAACGACAGCAACAAGCCAAGCCATACCGACAGGCATCCCAGCACCGCTGATATGGCGATCAACACCGGCAGGCGCCGGCTCCAGAAACGTGAAGCAATCGCCGGCAACATCATCAGGCCGACCACCATCAACGCGCCGATGGCCTGGAAACCGATCACCAGGTTCAGCACCACCAGGGTCAGGAACAGGCCGTGGGCCAGCGGGCCGAGGCGGCTGACGGTTTGCAGGAACAGCGGGTCGAGGGTGTCCAGCAGCAGCGGTTTGTAGATCACCACCATGGCGATCAGGCTGAAGCCCGAGACCCAGAGCATGCCGGTGAGGGTCGGGCCGTCTACCGCCAGGGCCGAGCCGAACAGCAGGTGCAGCAGGTCCAGGCGTTTGCCGGCGAGGCCAAGAATCAGCACGCCGCTGGCCAGGGAGATCGGGTAGATGGCGGCGAGGCTGGCGTCTTCCTTCAGCCCGGTGCGACGGGTAATCCAGGCGGCGAGGCCGGCCATGCTCAGGCCGGCGCCCAGGCCGCCGATGGTCAGCGCGGGCAAACTCAGTCCGGCAAACCAGAAGCCCAGTGCGGCGCCGGGCAGGATGCCGTGGGACACCGCGTCACCGATCAGGCTCATGCGGCGCAGGATCAGGAACACCCCGAGCGGCGCCGTGCTGCATGCCAATACCAGACCGCCGACGAGCGCGCGGCGCATGAAAACGAAATCGAGAAACGGCATCCACAGGTGGGCGGCGAAGTGCATCAGGCCACCTGCATTTGCGGCTGCGGGCGGATCAGTTCTTTGCTGGAGCCGAACACGCAGCCACTGCTTTTGATCTGCACCACTTGCTGGGTGTGTTGGCGTACGGAGCCGAGGTCATGGCACACCACGACCACCGTGCGGCCTGCGTCGTGCCAGGCGTGGATGTGTTTCCAGCACAGCGCCTGGCCGTCTTCGTCGAGGGCGGCGTGGGGTTCGTCCAGCAGCAATATCGGCGACTCGGCCAAACTCATGCGGGCGAGCAGGGCGCGTTGCAGTTCGCCGCCCGACAAGGCCATCAACGGCCGATGCTCCAGGCCACTGAGGCACCAGTCTTCGAGCACGGCGCTCAGGCGTTCGGTACGTTGTTGCGGGGTTTGCTTGCTGCCCCAAAAACCGGCGGCCACCAATTCTTCGAGGCTGATAGGAAACTGGCGATCGAGGTTCTGTTGCTGGGGCAAAAACGACAGGCCACCTCGGCGTGGAACATCGATCGTCACTTTCCCCGCCAGTGGCTTCTGCAATCCGGCGATAACTTTCAGCAGGCTGCTTTTGCCGGTGCCGTTGGCGCCGATGATGCCGGTAAGGCTGCCTTTTTCCAGGGTGAAATCCACGGCGGGGGTCAGTGGTTGGCCGGGAGCGCCCCAGCGCAAAGCGGTGCAGGTGATCATTCGGAAGGTCTCGTCCATCGGCTTTCGGCCACGGCATCGTGCGCGTGAAGGCTTTCGGCGTGGATCACTTTCAAGTGGAAGGCATTGACCGCATCCGAGCGTTTCAAGGCGAGGTTCAGGCGGCGGGCGGCGTCTTCGCAGAACATCAGGTTCTGCCCGTTGGCCAGGGCGAAGGCTTGTTCGTCTGCACGCTTTACGGCGGTTTGCACGGCAGTGCCGAGGGCGGCTTCGGTTTCGTCGATCAACTGGGTCAGCGGCAGTGTTGGCTGATCGCCTTGAAGCCGGACCTGCAACAGCGCGCTGCTGCGCTGGCTGTGGGGCGTGGCGACGATGCCGTTTGCGCTGCCGAGCCAGGTCAGTACGTCTTCGTGCTGCAGCGGTGTGCCGGCAAAGTCCTCGATAAATTGCTGCTGAATCAATTGCCTGGCGAGGGCAGCGGAGCAAGGGCAGGTTGAAGAGTAAGTAACGTCAATTTTTAGTTCCACGTGGAACATCTGGTTTTCCAGGCGCGCCTCGATGCTTACCGGATAGCTTTTCCAGCCGGCCAACGGGCTGACCAGCGCCGGGCGTTTCAGCAGCAGACCTGCATGAATCCGCAGGTAGGCATTTGTGGATAAACCTTCATGACTGTCGAGAAAACGTTGCAATACACTGCGCAGCAGTGCTGGCGAAAGCGGTTGCTGTTCAAGCATTTCCAGCGCCAGGTAAAGCCGTGACATATGAATGCCACGGGCCTCGCCGTCGTCCAGGCTGACGCCGGCATCAGCCGTGGCGCTAAGGCTTTGGCCGTCGATCAGAATGGGCAGGGCAATGCCGCACATGCCCACCCAATCGAGCGGCAAGGCTTGGCGTGAAGCCTGCGCGGCGATATCGGGCAGAGTCAGCGCGTTCATGAGCAGGTCCATCGTTGGAAATAAAAAGACATGTTATATTATTACAATTGAAACGACGAAATTTTTTCTGTTCTGTCTTTTATTCAGTCATGTCGAGTACGGAAGCTCCTTTATTTGCGGTGTAAGTCATGCACAGACGTCAACTCCTCAACCTGCTGCTGGCCAGTGCGGTGTTCACCTTGCCCTTGGGCGTGTCTGCCGCGCAGATCCGCAATGCACGGCTGTGGCGGTCGGATAACAAGCTGCGGCTGGTGCTGGACCTCAGCGGCCCGGTGCAATACAAGACCTTCACCCTGACCGCGCCGGAGCGGTTGATCATCGATTTGAGCGGCGCGAAGCTGACCGGTGATTTCAGCCAACTGGCCCTGACCAACAGCGGCATTACCTCGATTCGCTCGGGGCATTTCGGGCAGGGCGATACGCGGATCGTGCTGGATTTGAAGGCGCCGATGCAGCTCAACAGCTTTCTCCTGCCGCCACAGGATGGCCAGGGCCACCGCCTTGTGCTGGACCTGACAAGCGCTACTCATGCACCTATGCAAATCGCTGCGGCACCGGCCGCGTTGGCTGCACCCGTGCCGGCGCCGGTGGACAGGGCTCATCCGAAACGCGACATCATCGTGGTGGTCGACCCTGGGCACGGCGGCAAGGACCCCGGCGCGATTGGCTCAAAGGGCCAGCGCGAAAAAGACGTGGTGCTGTCCATCGCCCAATTGCTGGCCAAGCGTCTGAAGCGCGAGAAGGGCTTCGATGTGAAGCTGGTGCGCAACGACGACTTCTTCGTGCCGCTGCGTAAACGTGTGGACATCGCCCGTCAGCACAAAGCCGACATGTTTATCTCGGTACACGCCGATGCCGCGCCACGGCTTACGGCGTCCGGCGCCTCTGTCTATGCGCTGTCTGAAGGCGGCGCCACCTCCGCCACCGCACGGTTCATGGCGCAGCGGGAAAACGGCGCCGACCTCTTGGGCGCCACCACCTTGCTCAATCTCAAGGACAAGGACCCGATGCTCGCCGGGGTGATTCTCGACATGTCGATGAACGCCACCATCGCCTCCAGCCTGCAACTGGGCAGCTCGGTACTGGGCAGCCTGCAAAGCATCACCACGCTGCATCAAAAACGCGTGGAACAGGCCGGCTTTGCGGTGCTCAAGTCGCCGGACGTGCCGTCGATCCTGGTGGAAACCGGGTTTATCTCCAACACCCAGGACGCCCAGCGACTGGTCACCGCACGCCATCAACAGGCGGTGGCAGACGGTTTATTTGAAGGGTTGAAGAACTACTTCCAGAAGAACCCGCCGATGAACAGCTACATGGCCTGGGTTCAGGAACAGAAAACCGGCCAGGTCTAACAGCCGGTGATTCGACTACAGGTGAACTTGGCGCTGGCACCACCGGAACTGGAAAACCGGTTGAGGGTGGTCCAGCCCACTCGCCGCGTGTAGCCCACCCACGCCTCACCATCGGAAGCCAACCCGGTAAAGAACGTCAGTTGCCCGTAGCGGCTGCTGGTCTGTGCCCAATAGCGTTTTCCGATCACTTCAAAGCCCCGCAAATACGTAGTGCTGCCTGCCGTCGCGACGCTGTAGGCATTGCCCTGGGCGTCGACGCACGCCAGCAGGTTGGCGCTGCGGGTGCAGTTGGCCAGCAGGCTGGGCACCTGGGCGTTGGCCAGGCTCGCCAGCATCAGCAACACAGCACACAGCAGGTATTTCATAGAGGCTCTCGGGGGGTTATTCGGCTGCCAGCATTGCGCCCTTCGTCGTCACGAGCAAGGGGGATTGGCTTATTTGTATTGTTATACTATAACATTAAAAAACAGCCTGACCCGTGAACCACCTCCGATGACCGAACAAGACCTTCTCGCCCAACCCTGCGCCGACTACATGAATGAAGCCCAGCAAGGTTTCTTCCGCGAGCTGCTGCTGGCCCAGCGCAACGAGCTGCAAGCGCGTATCGACGCTGAATTCATGGTGCTGCGCGAACAGGAGCCCAACAGCGATCCCGCCGATGTCGGCAGCGCCGAAGAACAGCGCCAATGGCAACTGCGCCTGCTGGAACGCGAAAAAAAGCTGTTGGACAAGATCGACGAAGCCCTGGAACGCCTGGCCCGCGGTGAATACGGCTGGTGCCGTGAAACCTGCGAACCCATCGGCCTCAAGCGCCTGCTGCTGCGCCCCACGGCCACCCTGTGTATCGAAGCCAAAGAACGTGAAGAGCTGCGCGAACGCCATCAACGGGCGATTTGACCGGCCAACCCTGATGAGGAATACCTGATGCCCAATCGTCTCCCCGTTACTGTGCTGTCCGGATTCCTCGGCGCCGGCAAAAGCACGCTGCTCAACTACGTCCTGCGCAACCGCGAAAACCTGCGGGTGGCGGTGATCGTCAACGACATGAGCGAAATCAACATCGATGGCAGTGAGGTCCAGCGCGACGTCACCCTCAATCGCTCCGAAGAAAAACTGGTGGAGATGAGCAACGGCTGCATCTGCTGCACCTTGCGCGAAGACTTGCTGGAAGAAGTCGGAAAGCTCGCCAAGGAAGGTCGGTTCGATTACCTGTTGATCGAGTCCACCGGTATCTCCGAGCCGTTGCCGGTGGCGGAAACCTTCACCTTTCGCGATGAAGAAGGCCAGAGCCTGGCGGACATTGCCCGGCTCGACACCATGGTCACCGTGGTCGACGGCATGAACTTCCTGCTCGACTACCAGGCTGCCGAAAGCCTGGCGTCCCGGGGCGAAACCCTCGGTGAAGAGGACGAGCGCTCGATCACCGACCTGCTGATCGAGCAGATCGAATTTGCGGATGTGATCCTCATCAGCAAGATCGACCTGATCAGCAGCAGTGAGCGCGAGGAGTTGATGGCGATCCTGGAGCGCTTGAACTCCCAGGCTGAAATCATCCCGATGGTCATGGGCGAAGTGCCGTTGGCGAAGATCCTCAACACCGGCCGTTTCGACTTCGAGCGTGCTTCCCGGGCGCCGGGCTGGTTGCAGGAACTGCGTGGCGAACACCTGCCGGAAACCGAAGAGTACGGCATCGCCTCCACCGCCTATCGCGCCCGCCGCCCGTTCCACCCGCAGCGGTTTTTCGACTTTATCGACCGGCCTTGGGTGAATGGAAAACTGCTGCGTTCCAAGGGCTTTTTCTGGCTGGCCAGCAAACACCAGGACGCCGGTAGCTGGTCCCAGGCTGGCGGCCTGATGCGCCATGGGTTTGCCGGGCGCTGGTGGCGTTTCGTGCCGAAAACCCAGTGGCCCCAGGACGAGGAAGGCATCGCCGCAATCATGAAAAACTGGCAACTGAGCACCGGCGATTGCCGGCAGGAGCTGGTGTTTATCGGCCAGAACATCGACTTCGCCCAGATGACCGCCGAGCTGGACGCTTGTTTGCTGACCGACGATGAAATGGCCACGGGTGTCGAAGGCTGGCGCTTGTTGGCCGATCCCTTTGGCCCTTGGTTCGAAGAGGCTGCCTGATGCTGGCACCGACCCTGAAACTGCGCCCGGTGGTTCGCCAGACCCACGGCGAAACCCCGGCCGTGCTCACTGATATCCTTGAGGACGGCGTGAACCTAGCGGTGTGGCAGCGTCAGTTGCCCCTGCACATCGCCGAGTTCGGCGCGTTACTGGTGGCACTCAATGAGCCATTGGCCGAGTCGCTGGTGGTTGAACTGAACAGCGAAGACGCCGAGCCAAACCTGCAGGAATTTGCATCAGGTTGCCGTGATCTTGAAGGCTACGAAGGCTTTATCGCCGATGTGTCGTGGCTGGTCAGCGCCTTTGCCTGTTTGCTCGGAGCCAAGCGTATCGGCGTGCGTTTGCGGCTATTGGACAAGGCCATGTGCCCGCGTTTTCATGTGGATCATGTGCCGGTGCGGCTGATCACCACCTACGCCGGCATCGGCAGCCAGTGGTTGCGCGAAGGTGTGATGGAGCGGCGGCACCTGAGCCAGGCGAGTGCTGAGCCAGAAGAACGCATTGAGCAAATCCACTGCGGTGAAGTGGCGTTGCTCAAGGGCGAAAAATGGCACGGCAACGAAGGCTTTGGCCTGATCCACCGCTCGCCGCAACTGCAAGCGGATGAGCGACGGTTGATCCTGACGCTGGATTGGTTGGCGTAACCGGGTAGGATCGAACCTCTCTACACGGTCTGAATGATGTCCACCATGCTGCAGAACATTCCCACCCATGTGATTGCCGGGCCCCTGGGCGCCGGCAAGACCAGCCTGATCAAGCACCTGCTGGCCCAGCGCCCGGCCAACGAGCGTTGGGCGGTGTTGATCAATGAGTTCGGGCAGATTGGCCTGGATGCCGCGTTGCTCACCCGTGATGACGACGGGATTGCCCTCGGTGAAGTGGCGGGTGGCTGCCTGTGTTGCGTCAACGGGGCGCCGTTTCAGGTAGGACTGGGGCGTTTGTTGCGTAAGGCCAGGCCCGACCGGCTGTTTATCGAGCCGTCCGGGCTTGGGCACCCGGCTCAATTGCTCAAGCAGCTGCGGGAAGCACCCTGGCAGCAGGTACTGGCGGTGCAGCCGTGCGTGCTGGTACTGGATGCCCAGGCGTTGGCGGCGGGTAAACCTTTACCCAATGCCCAACGGGAGGCATTAGCCAGCGCCGGGCTGTTGGTATTGAACAAGAATGAAGCCTTAAGTGATGCGCAGCGCCTGTTGATTCAAGGACAACTGCCCGACCGGCCGATCTATTGGACGCAGCAGGCGCAACTGCCCTTGGCCCGGTTACCGGGTGTGAATGCTCAAGCGGCAGCGGCTGTGGATAACTTCGAGTTGCCCAAAGGCCTGGGGCAAATGCCGGCCATCTGGACGGAGCCGGCATCGCCGATCTGCCTCAGCCAGGGCCAGGAGGATGGCTGGAGCATTGGCTGGCGCTGGCATCCGAGTCAGCGATTCGACGCGCGGCGCATTCAGCAATGGCTGCAATCGTTGGACTGGCGACGGGCAAAACTGGTTATCCACAGCCTGGATGGCTGGGCATCGGCCAACGCTGTGGATAACGCAGCATTGGCCTGGCAGCCCAGCGAATGGCGGCGGGATTCGCGTATCGAATTGATCTTCAGCGAAGTGCAGGACGTTGCGCAGTTACAGGGTGGGTTAACCGCTTGCCGTCAGTGACGGGTCTTGCTGTTGCCATGCTCCTGGCGCCACTGGCTTAGCTCAATGATCTCGGCGCTGGGCAATGGCGTCTTGATCTCGAACGGGTAGGGCGCCAACTCGATTTGCGCGCTGTGGGCGCCGAATTGGGTGATGGTCCCCGGGTGCCGCGTTTCGCCGGTCACGGTGAATTCGAAGTTGTAGATCCGTGCCAGGCGCCGCCGCCCGCTGGCATCTTTCACAAAACCGATGCGCTTCAACGCCACGGCGCCATCGAGCAGCTCGATGTCGAGCTTGGCGCAGTGCTGCTTGACCCGTTCCAGCGCCCGCTCGCGCAGGCCGTGGTTGTGCCACAGCCAGGCGGCACCTGTCGCCAGCAGCATCAGCACGAAGATATTTCCGAGGGTCAGCATTCGATGAACTCCAACAAAGTAGGGCCAGCTTAACTGCGTCTCCGGTCTGTCGTACAGGCCGCGTTTAGTCGCATACTGCGCAGCCAGAATATCAACGGCTTTACGGAAATCCTCTGCATGAAACGTACGCCCCATCTGCTTGCGATCCAGTCTCATGTGGTCTTCGGCCACGCCGGAAACAGCGCCGCCGTGTTCCCCATGCAACGGGTCGGGGTGAACGTGTGGCCGCTCAATACGGTGCAGTTCTCCAACCACACTCAGTATGGTCAGTGGGCGGGAGAAGTGTTGGCGCCGCAGCAAATTCCTGCGCTGGTGGAAGGCATCGCGGCGATTGGCGAGCTGGGCAACTGTGATGCAGTGCTGTCGGGCTACCTGGGCAGTGCGGCCCAGGGCCGGGCGATCCTCACCGGCGTGGCGCGGATCAAGGCGATCAACCCCAAGGCTCTTTACCTGTGTGACCCGGTGATGGGGCATCCGGAAAAAGGCTGCATCGTCCCCCAGGAGGTCAGCGACTTCCTGCTGGAGGAAGCGGCGGCGATGGCCGACTTTCTGTGCCCCAACCAGCTGGAGCTGGACAGCTTTGCCGGGCGCAAGCCGCAGTCGCTGTTCGATTGCCTGGGGATGGCCCGTGCGTTACTGGCCCGCGGGCCGAAAGCGGTGTTGGTCAAGCACCTGGATTATCCCGGCAAGCTGCCGGACGGCTTCGAAATGCTGTTGGTGACGGCTGAAGGCAGCTGGCACCTGCGTCGGCCACTGCTGGCATTCCCGCGTCAGCCGGTGGGCGTGGGCGACCTGACGTCGGGCCTGTTCCTGGCGCGGGTGTTGTTGGGCGATAGCCTGGTGGCGGCCTTTGAGTTCACTGCTGCAGCGGTGCATGAAGTACTGCTGGAAACCCAGGCGTGCGCCAGCTATGAGCTGGAACTGGTGCGCGCCCAGGACCGGATTGCCCATCCGCGAGTTCGCTTCGAGGCAACCCCAATCGGGCTGTAGGACTATTCCTGATTGAGCGACGCAAAGGGCGTCCGTTACTACCGGCCGTCTTTTTGCCCTCTGCGTTCATCAAGGAAGATCATGTCGTTATCCCTGCTCCATTCGCCACGGGCATTTATCGCATTGGCCCTGGTTACGCTGCTCAGTGGTTGCAGCGTCCACGGTACCTATCCTGACGCAACCGAGCCCGATGCGGCGAAGCTGCGGTTCATCTCCAACACCACCAACAGCACCCTTTTTGTCTATGACGCACAGCATTGCATGGGTGAGACCACAGGCATTCTCAACAACATGTTCCTGGTGGACACCAAGCGGCGGGTAGACATGCTTGTGCCGCCACCGCCCACGGCTCGTGGGCTGCTGGAGATCAAGCTGGCGCCCGGAAAGGACACTATGTTGATGATCAACACCAACGGCAGCTCCTATGTCTGTGGCAAAGCGTTCAATCTAACGCCCAAGGCGGGTGAAGAGTACGAAGTGACCTTCGAATTGCAGGGCCGCCAATGCAGCACGCTGCTCCAGCGTCTTACGCGATTGGACGGCAAGGACGTGCGGATCCCGCAGCCGCTGTTCGAGACCGGCATGCCGTCTTGCGAGGGCAAAGGTCCGATATTCGGCAAGTTGTTACCGGATACTCCGCAGCGAATGGTGTTGATTGATCGCATTCTTGACGAGCGTGCGCAGTCGATCACGGCCATCGTGTCAGAGAATAAAGTCGACCGAATGCAAACCTCGCCTCAAGAGCTTGATGAGTTGATCAGCAAGCGCAAGGCGTTGATGGGCTCGTATACCTTGCCGCCGGATTATTGGAACCAGTTTCGGCAGAACTACGAACTGTCGAATCAAGAGTCTGCCGGTCGTCTGGCCCGGGCTCTGGGGTTTTACACTGAGGTGTACCGCCAGCGCCTGCGGGGAACTGAGGATGCCGTCCTGGAGCAATGGATGCAGCCTACGGACAGTGCGATCAAATCGCGCGTAGCGGAGAACGACAAGCTTATGGTGCAGTACTACGTGAATACCCGAAAGAGCGTGACGATGGAGGTGGTCAATCACCATATGGAGCGCATGGCCCAGTTGGACCAGCGCTTTGATGTGTGTGCGCACTTTGACAAGTGCTCGCGTTACTAAGCGGTCATCCAGAAACCTGGCGGGCTCTTACGGGCCGTCTGCCTTGATTTCCTGATAGCGCTTTTCCAGCTCCTGGCGAATCTGCCGGCGCTGTTGAGCCTGCACAAACCGTCGCTTGTCTTCGCTGTTCTGCGGTTGCAGCGGCGGCACGGCGGCCGGTTTGCGCTGGTCATCCACCGCGACCATCGTGAAGAAGCAGCTATTGGTGTGGCGTACCGAACGCTCACGGATGTTCTCGGTGACCACCTTGATCCCCACTTCCATCGATGTGTTGCCGGTGTAGTTGACCGAGGCCAGGAAGGTCACCAGCTCGCCGACATGGATCGGCTCGCGAAAAATCACCTGGTCCACCGACAACGTCACCACATAGCGCCCGGCATAACGGCTGGCGCAGGCGTAGGCCACTTCGTCGAGGTACTTGAGCAGCGTGCCGCCGTGCACATTGCCAGAGAAGTTGGCCATGTCAGGGGTCATCAATACTGTCATCGACAGCTGGGCGTTTCCGGGTTCCATAGCACACTCACGGGTTGTAGGCATTGGGTGGGGAGGCACCTCTGCGGGTGCTGGAATCTTTGCAGAGCCATTCATAACGGGACGCTGGGCCCCGGCTTGCCGTCACGCCTGGGGCGATCTGTTTCCATATATTGCACCGGCTTTCTGCCGCAAGTCGCGGTGTTACCCTTCAAAAGCCCGTCTCAAAGGCAATTCTTACGATCAAGGCAGACTTTTCTTTCCGTTCATTGCGACCTTTCGGGGTGCATGCGTGGAAATGGGAAAAGCGCCAGTACCCCTCAAGGAGCCCCTCGCCATGCACGCCATCAGCTTTATCCAGGACCTGGCCGTGATCATGCTGGTGGCCGGGGTGGTGACGATCCTGTTCCATCGGCTCAAGCAGCCGGTGGTGTTGGGGTATATCGTCGCCGGCTTCATCATCGGCCCGCACACCCCACCGTTTGGCCTGATCCACGACGAAGACACGATCAAGACCCTGGCCGAGCTTGGGGTGATCTTCCTGATGTTCTGCCTGGGCCTTGAGTTCAGCCTGCGCAAGCTGTTCAAGGTTGGCGCCACCGCCTTTATCGCGGCGTTCCTCGAAATCATCCTGATGATCTGGATCGGCTACGAAATCGGCCGCTGGTTCGACTGGAACACCATGGACTCGCTGTTCCTGGGCGCGATCCTGGCGATTTCCTCGACCACCATCATCGTCAAGGCGCTCAATGACCTGAAGATGAAAAACCAGCGCTTTGCCCAGCTGATTTTCGGGGTGCTGATCGTCGAAGACATCCTCGGCATCGGCATCATCGCCTTGCTGTCGAGCATTGCCGTCAGCGGCACGGTCAGCTCCGGCGAGGTGTTCTCCACCGTCGGCAAGCTCTCGCTGTTCATGATTGTCGCACTGGTGATCGGGATTTTGCTGGTGCCACGCCTGCTGGAGTACGTGGCCAAATTCGAAAGCAACGAGATGCTGCTGATCACCGTGCTGGGCCTGTGCTTCGGTTTCTGTCTGCTGGTGGTCAAGCTGGAATACAGCATGGTGCTGGGGGCATTCCTGATCGGCGCGATCATGGCCGAATCCCGGCAATTGCTGAAGATTGAGCGCCTAATCGAACCGGTTCGCGACATGTTCAGCGCGATCTTCTTTGTCGCCATTGGCTTGATGATCGACCCGCAGATCCTCCTGCAATACGCCTGGCCGATTGCGGTGATTACCGTGGCCGTGGTGCTGGGCAAGATGTTGTCCTGTGGGTTGGGGGCGTTTATTGCGGGTAACGATGGCCGCACTTCATTGCGAGTGGGGATGGGGCTGTCACAGATCGGCGAATTTTCATTCATCATCGCCGCGCTGGGGATGACGTTGCAGGTCACCAGCGACTTCCTGTATCCGGTGGCGGTGGCTGTTTCTGCGATTACCACACTGCTCACACCCTATCTGATCCGTGGCGCAGACCCGCTGTCGCTGAAGATTGCCGCAGTGATGCCCAAGCGCATGAGCCGGGTGTTCGGGATGTATGGCGAGTGGCTGCGCAGCATTCAGCCCCAGGGCGAGGGTGCGATGCTGGCGTCGATGATCCGCAAGATCATTCTGCAGGTGGGGGTGAACCTGGCGCTGGTGGTGGCGATCTTCTTTGCCGGCAGCTTTTTCGCGGCGCGTATTGGCAGCTACCTGGAAGGCTGGGTCAGCGATCCGAGCTGGCAGAAGGCATTGATCTGGGGTGGGGCGTTGCTGCTGTCGCTGCCGTTTTTGATTGCGGCGTACCGCAAGCTCAAGGCGCTGTCGATGCTGCTGGCGGAGATGAGCGTGAAGCCGGAAATGGCCGGGCGCCACACTCAGCGCGTGCGCCGGGTGATCGCCGAAGTGATCCCGATTCTTTCGCTGCTGGTGATTTTCCTGCTATTGGCAGCCTTGTCGGCCAGTATCCTGCCGACCAACAAGTTGCTGGTGCTGATCGCCGTGGTGACGGCCGCGGTGGCCGCCGTGCTGTGGCGCTGGTTCATCCGCGTGCATACGCGGATGCAGGTCGCCTTGCTGGAGACCCTGGATAACCATAAGGATACGCCGGAGCACTGAGTGGGTCGCAGAGGGCTGCTTCGCAGCCCAGCGCGAGCAAGCTCGCTCGCCACAACAAGCGCCCTCGGCACACAGGGGTCTCAGCTTTCCAGCCAGACGTCCCGTGCCCAGTGCCACACCGATTCCCAGGTTTCTTCGGTGACGAGTTCTTCTTCGCCGGACCACAGCACCACGGTGCCGTCTTCCTCGACGCAGTAGTAGTCGTCGCCGTCCTGGCAGATCGGGATCATGCTGCGGTCAACACCGGCATCCCAGGCGTTGGCGGCAACGTCCGGCAGGTAGGTGTGGGACTGTGGGTCGGTGACGGTCACCGGCTCCAGGCTGCCGTAGACCACATCGCTGACGGTCAGCAGAAATTCACGGAAGACGAACGGAATATCGATGAAAAGTTGTTCCTCGATTTCCACCAGTTGATCTTCGTCAGGCAGCTCCAGAGGAACCGGTACCGGTTCGTTGGCTTCACGCAATTGTTCGATAACTTCTTCCACGGCCGGGATCCTCTTGCTAGATGGCGCGGTTTATAGGGGCGTTTTATACAGTAGCTCGCTATAAGTGCAACCGTGAAATAGAAAACCCCGGACAAGTCCGGGGTTTTTGTTACTGCGTACTCAAAGCGGGCAGGGATCAGCCGTTCTGGCGGATACCGGCGACCAGCCAAGGCTGGTTTTCGCCTTGTGGGCGTTCCATGTTCCAGCTTTCGCTGAACACTTCGCCCTGGTCGAAACGCGAGGTCTTCGACACACCGCTGAAGGTCAGGGTGGCGATGGTCTTGTCGGCGCGGTCATCCACACCTTCAAGCTGCACTTTCAGGTCGTCGATGTAGGTCGACTGGAAGCCGTCGCCCAGGTCGGCACGTTCGCGCTTGAGGAACTCCAGGAGTTGCGGGGTCACGAACTCGGCGATCTTGTCCATTTCGTTGGCGTCCCAGTGTTGCTGCAGGGACTGGAAGTGGCTGCGGGCCGCTTCGACGAAGCGCTCTTCGTTGAACCAGGCGGGTGCGTTGATCACCGGACGAGCGGCAGCAGGAGCAGCCGAACCGCCGAAGATCGAACCCATGGCAGCAGGCTTTTGCTCGAACACTTCACGCTGCATCGGCGCGCCGGCTGGAGCCATGTGCTCCTGTTGCTTGCGGCGACGGGCGGCGATAAAGCGGAAGATCAGGAAGGCGATGACCGCCATGATCAGGATGTCGAAGATCTGCATGCCCTGGAAGCCGCCGCCCATGAACATGGAGGCGAGCAGGCCGCCGGCCGCGATACCGGCCAGAGGGCCCAACCAGCGCGAAGCACCGCCAGCCTTGGCAGCAGCGCCTGCGGCACCGGCAGCGCCAGCGGTCGCAGCTGCGCCGCCCATGCCGCCGCCGGATGGGGCCATTTGGCTGGTCTGGTGGCTCGGCGCCGAGCCCATGGATTTGCCGCCACCGAAGCGCTTGGCGTTGGCGTCGAGGCTCATCGTCAGGCCGATGCACAACGCCATGGCGATGCTAAGAAAACGTTTCATAAAGGGAATTCCCATTTGTGGATTGCACGCGCGCCATGTTGCACAGGTGTGATGTCAGTGGCTAGCGGCATAGTGTTTCGGGCTTTTGCGTAGGGCCAATACCGAATCGTCTGTAGGACTTATTACAGATATTGGCCCCACCGCTGCCAAATACAAGGGTGGGGCAACATCCTTCATGTTCTACAGTTGTTTCAGATTGCTTCGAGCTTGGCGTAGCCCATCATCAGCCACTTGCTGCCTTCGGCGAAGTTCACCTGCACCCTGGCCTGGGCACCGGCGCCTTCGAAGTTGAGTATCACGCCTTCGCCGAAGATCGCGTGCTTGACCTGCTGGCCAAGGCTGAACGGCGTCTCGGGGATTTCCGAACCAGCGAACATGCTGCTGGAGTTCTGCTGCTGGCCGCCGCCGAACGGTCGGCTGACGCTGTTGGACAAGCGCACTTCCTGAATCAGCCCTTTCGGCACCTCGCGTACGAAGCGCGACACCTTGTTGTAGGTCTCGCTGCCGTACAGGCGTCGGGTTTCGGCGTAGGTCATCACCAGGTTCTGCATCGCCCGGGTGATGCCCACGTAGGCCAGGCGGCGTTCCTCCTCAAGGCGGCCGGGTTCTTCCAGGCTCATCTTGTGGGGGAACAGGCCTTCTTCCATGCCCACCAGGAACACGTAGGGGAATTCCAGGCCCTTGGCACTGTGCAAGGTCATCAGCTGAATGCTGTCTTCATGCTCATCAGCCTGGGTGTCGCCGGCTTCCAGGGACGCGTGGCCGAGGAATGCCGCCAATGGCGTCAGGTCTTCGTCTTCTTCGGTGTTTTCGAACGCGCGGGCGGCGCTGACCAGTTCCTCAAGGTTTTCTACCCGGGCCTGGCCTTTCTCGCCTTTTTCCGCTTCGTGGTAGGCGATCAGGCCGGACTGCTCGATCACGGTCTGGGTCATCAGGTGCAGGGGCATTTCCATGCACTTGGCGGCCAGGTTCTCGATCAGCTCGACAAACACGCTCAAGGCACCGGCCGCACGGCCGGTCAGGCCCTTGTTGGCGATCAGCAGGCGCATCGCTTCCCACATCGACACATCGCTGTGGCGTGCGTGGTCGCGAATCGCCTCGACGGTCTTCTCGCCGATGCCGCGGGCCGGAATGTTGATCACCCGTTCCAGCGCCGCATCGTTGCCGCGACCTTCCAGCAAGCGCAGGTAGGCCATGGCGTTCTTGATTTCGGCACGTTCGAAGAAGCGCTGGCCACCATAGATGCGATACGGAATGCGCTCGCGCAGCAGGGCCTCTTCCAATACCCGTGATTGGGCGTTGGAGCGGTAGAGAATCGCGATATCGCTGCGGGCCAGGCCGGTTTTCAGGGCGCTTTCGATGGTTTCCACCACGTAGCGCGCTTCATCGTGTTCGTTGAAGGCGGCGTACAGGTTGATCGCTTCGCCTTCGCCGCCGTCGGTCCACAGCTCTTTGCCCAGGCGCCCGGTGTTGTTGGCGATCAAGGCGTTGGCGGCCTTGAGGATCCCGGCGGTGGAGCGGTAGTTCTGTTCCAGGCGGATGGTTTCGGCGTCCGGGAAGTCGTCGCTGTACTGGTAGATGTTCTCGATTTTCGCGCCGCGCCAGCCGTAGATCGACTGGTCGTCGTCGCCCACCACCATCAGGCTGTCGCCGCCCTTGGCCAGCAGGCGCAACCAGGCGTACTGCACGGCGTTGGTATCCTGGAACTCGTCCACCAGGATGTGGCGGAAGCGTTTCTGGTAGTGCGCCAGCAAGCCCGGGTTGTCGCGCCACAAGTCGAGGGCTCGCAGCAGCAGTTCGGAGAAGTCGATGACGCCGGCGCGCTGGCAGGCCACTTCATAGGCTTCATAAATGCTGCGCATGGTGGCCAGGAACAGGTCGCCGCTGGCCTGGATATGTTGCGGGCGCAGGCCTTCATCTTTCTGGCCATTGATGAACCACTGGGCCTGACGGACCGGCCAGCGTTGTTCATCCAGGCCCAGCTCGCGGATCACCCGCTTGACCAGGCGTTGCTGGTCGTCGCTGTCGAGAATCTGGAAGGTCTGGCTCAGGCCGGCTTCCTGCCAATGCGCCCGCAACAGGCGGTGCGCCAGGCCGTGGAAGGTGCCCACCCACATGCCGGCCGGGCTGATGCCCATCAACTGCTCGATGCGATGACGCATCTCGGCAGCGGCCTTGTTGGTGAAGGTCACCGACAGGATGGAATGCGGTGAGGCGTTCTCGACCTGGATCAACCAGGCGATACGGTGCACCAGCACTCGGGTTTTACCGGAGCCAGCACCGGCCAGGACCAACTGACGGCCAACGGGGGCCGCTACGGCCTGGCGTTGGGCATCGTTGAGGGAGTTCAGCAAAAGAGAGAGATCATCGCGCATCGGCGCATTCTAGGGTGCCCGGGGGAGTCGGGCAAATCCCAATGCCGGGTGGTCACGGGAAAACTTCTGCGTCGACACAGGATAAGGCAACAATCTATTCACGGTGATGACCGGTCGGTCATCGCCCACAGCCCGCGCCCTGTCTCACTCAAGCTGTCTGGCTCCAAGGTTTGCGCCTGATTGTCGCGCTGTTTTTATGACTTGGGGCAGTTTGGCCCGAGCGTTTGCTTGTGTATGCTCCGTCGACGTTTCGGGCTCACCATTATAAGAACACTGCCTATGACCCTTAGCATTGACCTGGCGGGACCCTCCGTGGCGCCGGCGCAGGTTATCCGCAAGCACTACGCCATGGAGATGGCGGTGGAGCGCACGCGCCTGCTTTACCAAGGCTCCCTGCTGCCTACTTTATTAATGCTGGTGAATGGACTGGTCTGCGCCTGGTTGCTCTGGAGCCCGCAGCGCTATCTGCTGGACAGCATTTGGCTGGTATGGCTGCTGGCGCTGGTGGCCTTGCGGGTAATTCAGGTGGCGGCGTTCGATTCCGCCATGCCCAGCCGCCAGGCGCAACCGATCTGGCGACGCATGTTCCTGCTGGGCTCGGCCGTCAGCGGCTTGACGCTGGCCAGTGCTGCCATCGCCCTGGTACCGGTGGACAGCTTTGCGCAGCAGGCCTGGGTGTTCGGCCTGCTCGGCGCGGCGACCTTGTCCGCCAGTGTGGCCTATGCCGTCAGCCTGCCGGCTTTCCTGTCGTTTGCCGCGCCCTGCCTGGTGCCGGCCATCCTCTATTTATTCTGGAGCGGCGACCCGCAACAGCAAGGCTGGGGTTGCCTGGGCCTGATTCTGCTGGCATCCCTGAGCCTGGTGGCATGGCAGGTCAATCGCCTGATCCAGCGCGGGCTGCTCAGGCGCTTCCAGAACCAGGCGTTGATCGAGCACCTGCAGCAAGCGCAGCAACGCAGCGAGCAACTGAACCAGGAACTGGTGCGTGAGGTGGAGCAGCGGCGCCAGGTCGAACAAGAGTTGCGCGAAGCACAGATCGGCCTGCAGCAACGCGTCGATCAGCGCAGTCAGGAACTGGACGCGGCGAGCCTGGCCCTGAGCAAAAGCGAGGCGCGTCTGGCCATGGCGTTGCAGGCCAGCGAACTGGGTCTGTGGGACTGGAACCTGCAAACCGATGAGGTCCACCACACGCAGCTCAAGGAGTTGTTCGGCCTGGAGCCGGAATACGTCACGGCGATGCTCAGCCACCTCAAGCCACGCCTGCACCCGGACGACTTGCCGCTGCTCAAGCGCGCGCTGGTGGAGCACCTTAAAGGCCGCAGCGAGGACTACCTGGTGGAATACCGGGTGCGCCATGGCGATGGCCATTGGGTATGGATCCAGGACCGTGGCCGCGCCGTGGAGCGCTCGGCAGGCGGGCGCGTCACGCGGATGCTCGGTACCCGCCGCGACATCAGCGCCGGCAAGGTCCTGGAAGAACAGCAGCGCCTGGCATCGACGGTGTTTGAGGCGGCCAGCGAAGGCATTGTGATCCTCGACCCGGACTACGTGCTGATAGCCGTCAACCAGGCATTCAGCCGCGTTACCGGCTTCGACATTGACGACATGATCGGGCGCAATGTCGTGGAGCTGCCCAGCAGCCGCGACGCACGGCGCCACTTCCCGGTGATCCGCCAGGCGTTGCTCAGCCACGGCACCTGGCAGGGCGAGCTCGTGGAGACCCGCAAGAACGGCGAACTCTACCCGCAATGGCTACAACTGAATGTAGTCCGGGATATTCGGGGAAACGTCAGCCATATCGTGGGCTTCTTCGCCGATCTGTCTGCGCGCCGCGAATCCGAAGAGCGCATGCGCTATCTCACGCACTACGACGAATTGACCGGGCTGGCCAACCGCTCGCTGTTCCGCGAGCGGTTGCGCGAAGCCCATCAGCGGGTGCGCCAGGGTGGCCGCAGCCTGGCTTTACTGCATATCAACCTGGACCGTTTCAAGCTGCTCAACGACAGCCTCGGGCATGAAGTGGCCGACCAGTTGTTGCAGAAAATGGCCCGCCGCTTGATCAACGCCTTGCCTGAGGCCGACACCATCGCGCGGCTCTCTGGCGATGAATTCGCCGTGCTGTTCGACGCCTACGGCAACCTGTCGAGCCTGGCGCGGGTGGCCACGCGGTTGCTGGCCAAGTTGCGGGTGCCGGTGACGGTGGAAGGGCACGAGCTGGTGGTCAGTGCCTCAATGGGCGTCAGCCTGTTGCCCGACAATGCGCGGGAAATATCCGCGCTGGTCAGCCAGTCGAACATGGCCATGCAGCACGCCAAGCACCTGGGCGGTAATAACTTCCAGTTCTACACCGACAGCCTGCAGGCCAGCACCCTGGAACGTTTGCAGCTGGAAAACCAGCTGCGCAAGGCGATTGATGAGCGCCAGCTTACGGTGTTCTACCAACCCAAACTGTGCCTGGCCAGTGGCAAGCTGAATGCGGCCGAAGCATTGATTCGTTGGGAACATCCGCAGTGGGGCATGGTGCCGCCCGGCGACTTTATCGGGCTGGCCGAAGAAACCGGCCTGATCGTGCCGCTGGGGGAGTTCGTGTTGCGCCAGGCGTGCTGGCAGGCTTGTGAATGGCAACGCCAGGGGCTGGCGCCGATTCGGGTGTCGGTCAACCTGTCGGTGCACCAACTGCGCCAGGGCAAGCTGATCAGCCTGGTGCGCCAGGTGCTGGAAGAAACCGGGCTCGATCCGCAATACCTGGAGCTGGAACTGACCGAAAGCCAGCTGCTCGACAGCGTCGAGCACATCATCTCGACCTTCCAGCAACTGCGCGACCTGGGAGTGAAGCTGGCGATTGATGATTTCGGCACCGGTTACTCATCCCTCAGTTACCTCAAGCGCATCCCCGTGGACTACGTGAAGATCGACCAGACGTTCATTCGCGGCCTGGGCCAGGGACGCGAAGATGCCTCGATCACCCGCGCCATCATTGCCATGGCCCACGGGCTGTCGCTCAAGGTGGTGGCCGAGGGTGTGGAAGATCAGCAGCAGCTGGACTTTTTGCGGGATGAGCAATGCGACGAGGTGCAAGGCTATTTGATCAGTCGGCCGGTGGAAGCGGATGGCTTGGCGGATTTGTTACGAAAAAATGCCGATTTTCCATAGTTGAGCCCAAGCCGCACGCGGGGCTACATCGAGCCTGCCCGCTGAATCAGCGGGCAGCAGCGTGATTAAGTGATGCATCGAACGGGCAAATCGGTAATTCTTGTAGTATAACTACAAGCTTGCTACATCCCTGGCGTCTGCCAATAACAAGAGTCCAGCCCTTTGAACCTGTTGCAACATATCGCCCAGTCGCGCCACCTGTTACGCAAATCGGAACTCAAGGTTGCCGATCACGTGCTGCTTGACCCTGCGGCCGTGATGCACAGTTCCATGGCCGACCTGGCCCACAGCGTGGGCATCAGCGAGCCGACCATCGTGCGCTTCTGCCGCGCCATCGGTTGCTCCGGTTTCCAGGACTTGAAGCTCAAGCTGGCCCAGAGCCTGGCAGCGGGTGCGAGCTTTGGCCAGTTTGCGATCCACGAAGACGATTCCGTCGCCGACTACAGCCTGAAAATCTTCGACACCACCCTGCACACCCTGATGGAAGTGCGCGAAAAGCTCGACCCGGTGGAGCTGCAAAAAGCCGTGACCGCCATGTCCCAGGCCCAGCGCGTGGAGTTCTATGGTTTCGGCGCGTCCGGCGCGGTGGCGGCCGATGCCCAGCACAAGTTCTTCCGTCTGCTGCTGACGGCGGCGGCCTACAGCGACCCCCACATGCAGGCGATGTCGGCGGTGACGTTGAAGCCCAGCGACGTGGCGATCTGCATTTCCCAGTCCGGCCGCTCCAAGGATTTGCTGATCACCGCCAACCTGGTGCGTGAAAGCGGCGCGACCCTGATTACCCTGTGCCCGAGCCAGACGCCATTGGCAGAGCTGTCGACCGTCAACCTGGCGATCGATGTACACGAGGACACCGAGATCTACACGCCGCTGACCTCGCGTATCGCCCACCTGGTGGTGATCGACGTGCTGGCGATGGGCGTGGCCATGGCGCGCGGCCCGAGCCTGGTCAACCACCTCAAGAGCGTGAAGCGCAGCTTGCGCAGCCTTCGGTTGTCACCCAAGTCCGTAAAAGCCCTCGACGACTGATAGTTTGTACGCGGACCAATTGTGGGAGCGGGCTTGCTCGCGAATGCGAAGTGTCAGTCACTGAATATGCTGGCTGGCCCACCGCATTCGCGAGCAAGCCCGCTCCCACATTTTGATTGGGTCCTGCCCCGCAAGATTCATCGTCCTGTCATCCCCGTGCCGCCAAACCGTCATTGCCCGAGCCCATCCTGAACTCCCCTTACTCGCATTGGGAGACTCGAAATGGCTCGGCAATACGAAGAAAGCAACAGCACCGTCAAGACCCGCCGCCAGCAGGAAGACCAGCGCCGCATGGCCTTCCGTCGCGCAATTGAAGACCGCTGCGATCAGCGTCAATTGCAACAGAGCATCAGTGACTATCCGGAACTCCACTGGCAGGCACCCGCGGCTGCCCAGCGAAGCGTTCAGCCAGCGCGCTGATCTGCAGTCGCTCGCTGCGGATAAAGCCCAGGAATGCATGGGCCACCGGTGACAGGCGCTTGGCCTTGGCCTGCACCAGGCACCAACTGCGGTACAGCGGCAGTTCTTCCACCGGCAGCTCCCTGAGCCCGCCGGTGGCCAGTTCCAGGTTGACCGCGTGGCGCGTCAGCAGCGCCACGCCCAACCCGGCGGTCACGCACTCGCGCTGCGCCTCGGCCGAAGACACTTCCACCGTCTGGGTGAAGTGCACGCGCTTCTCCTTGAAATACTCTTCGCACGCCATCCGCGTCCCGGACCCCGGCTCGCGCAACAGCAGCGTGTAAGGCTCAAGGTCCTGCAGGCGCAACGGCCCTTGATGGCTCAGCGGATGATCGTGGGGTGCCACCGCGACAATCGGGTTGTTCAGGAACGGCAGGAATTCCAGGCCCATGTCCTGGGGCACCATCGACATGATCACCAGGTCGTCGCGGTTGTCTGAAAGCCGGCGAATCACCTGGGCGCGGTTGACCACCGTCAGGTGCAGGTTGACCTCCGGATGCTGGCGCTTGAAGGCGGCAAACAGGTGCGGCACGAAGTACTTGGCGCTGGATTCCACCGCCAGTTTCAGCTGGCCCTGCAACGAGCCCTGCATGTCGGAGAGCTGCATATCGAGGTTTTCCAGGCGGCCGAAAATGTCCCGGCTGGCCCGTTGCAAGGCTTCAGCAGCTTCAGTCATATAGAGCTTTTTGCCGACGTAATCGAACAATGGCTGGCCCAGCAGCTCCTCCAGCTGCTTGATTTGTAGGCTAACTGCCGGTTGCGTGAGGGACATTTCCTCGGCTGCGCGGCTGTAGGAACGCAAATCACAGACTTCATTGAAAATCTGCAATTGACGCAATGTCATACGCATCAATGACTTACGCATAGTTCAAGCACTCCCGCCGACCCTTGATGCGACGACTATAAGTCTTTGCTTATACACAACCCAATAATTATTGATTTTTGTTAATCCCTGCAGGGGCATAGTGTGTGTCACGCGACTGCCATGAAACATTTGGTCACGCGCCGACCCGCTTCCAGGGTCGAAGTAGGTAGCAATCGGCTCAAGGGAATTTCCAAGTGATAAAAAAGATCCTGATCGCCAACCGTGGTGAGATTGCCGTACGTATCGTGCGTGCCTGCGCCGAGATGGGCATTCGTTCGGTCGCGGTCTATTCCGATGCCGATCGCCATGCCCTGCATGTAAAGCGTGCAGATGAAGCCCACAGCATCGGTGCCGAGCCATTGGCCGGTTACCTGAACCCGCGCAAGCTGGTGAACCTGGCGGTGGAAACCGGTTGCGACGCGCTACACCCCGGCTACGGCTTCCTCTCGGAAAACGCCGAGCTGGCAGATATTTGCGCCGAACGTGGGATCAAGTTCATCGGCCCATCGGCCGAAGTGATTCGCCGCATGGGCGACAAGACCGAAGCCCGCCGCAGCATGATCAAGGCCGGTGTGCCGGTGACCCCGGGCACCGAAGGCAACGTTGCCGACATCGCTGAAGCCCTCACCGAAGGCGACCGCATTGGTTACCCGGTGATGCTCAAGGCCACCTCCGGTGGTGGCGGTCGCGGTATCCGTCGCTGCAACAGCCGTGAAGAACTCGAACAAGCCTTCCCCCGGGTAATTTCCGAAGCCACCAAGGCCTTCGGTTCGGCGGAAGTGTTCCTGGAAAAATGCATCGTCAATCCCAAGCACATCGAGGCGCAGATCCTCGGTGACAGCTTCGGCAATGTGGTGCACCTGTTCGAGCGCGATTGCTCGATCCAGCGCCGTAACCAGAAGCTGATCGAGATCGCCCCTAGCCCCCAGCTGACCCCTGAACAGCGTGCCTACATCGGCGACCTGTCGGTGCGCGCGGCCAAGGCCGTGGGCTACGAGAACGCCGGCACCGTGGAGTTCCTGCTCGCCGAGGGCGAGGTGTACTTCATGGAGATGAACACCCGGGTGCAGGTGGAACACACCATTACCGAAGAAATCACCGGCATCGACATTGTGCGTGAGCAGATCCGCATTGCGTCGGGCCTGCCGCTGTCGGTCAAGCAGGAAGACATTCAGCACCGGGGTTTTGCGTTGCAGTTCCGCATCAACGCCGAAGACCCGAAGAACAACTTCCTGCCCAGCTTCGGCAAGATCACCCGTTACTACGCACCCGGCGGTCCCGGCGTGCGTACCGACACGGCGATCTACACCGGCTACACCATCCCACCGTTCTACGACTCGATGTGCCTGAAGCTGGTGGTGTGGGCGTTGACCTGGGAAGAAGCCATGGACCGCGGCCTGCGCGCCCTGGACGACATGCGCCTGCAAGGCGTGAAGACCACCGCCGCCTATTACCAGGAAATCCTGCGCAACCCGGAATTCCGCAGCGGCCAGTTCAACACCAGTTTTGTGGAAAGCCACCCTGAGCTGACCAACTACTCGATCAAGCGCAAACCCGAAGAGCTGGCCCTGGCCATCGCCGCCGCCATCGCCGCCCACGCAGGCCTGTGAGGAATATAAGAATGAGCAAGAAGATCTTCGTAACCGACACCATCCTGCGCGACGCCCACCAATCGTTGCTGGCGACCCGCATGCGCACCGACGACATGCTGCCGATCTGCGACAAGCTCGACAAAGTCGGCTACTGGTCCCTGGAAGTCTGGGGCGGCGCGACCTTCGACGCCTGCGTACGCTTCCTGAAAGAAGACCCGTGGGAGCGCCTGCGCAAACTGCGCGCGGCGTTGCCCAACACGCGCCTGCAAATGCTGCTGCGTGGCCAGAATCTGTTGGGCTACCGCCACTACAGCGACGATGTGGTCAAAGCCTTCGTCGCCAAGGCCGCTGTCAACGGTATCGACGTGTTCCGCATCTTCGACGCGATGAACGACGTGCGTAACCTGCGAGTGGCCATCGAAGCGGTAAAAGCCGCCGGCAAACATGCCCAGGGCACCATCGCCTACACCACCAGCCCGGTGCACACCATCGAGGCGTTCGTGGCCCAGGCCAAGCAAATGGAAGCCATGGGTTGCGACTCGGTGGCGATCAAGGACATGGCCGGCCTGCTGACACCATACGCCACCGGCGAGCTGGTCAAGGCGCTGAAGGCCGAGCAGAGCCTGCCGATCTTCATCCACTCCCACGACACTGCGGGCCTGGCTTCGATGTGCCAGCTCAAGGCCATTGAAAACGGTGCCGACCATATCGACACCGCCATCTCCAGCTTCGCCTGGGGCACCAGCCACCCGGGTACCGAGTCGATGGTCGCGGCCCTCAAAGGCAGCGAATTCGACACCGGCCTCAGCCTGGAACTGCTGCAGGAAATCGGTTTGTACTTCTACGCCGTGCGCAAGAAGTACCATCAGTTCGAAAGCGAATTCACCGCCGTCGACACCCGCGTGCAAGTCAACCAGGTACCGGGCGGGATGATTTCCAACCTGGCCAACCAGCTGAAAGAGCAGGGCGCGCTGAACCGCATGAGCGAAGTGCTGGCCGAAATCCCGCGGGTTCGTGAAGACCTTGGCTTCCCGCCGCTGGTCACCCCGACTTCGCAGATCGTCGGTACCCAGGCGTTCTTCAACGTGCTGGCCGGCGAGCGCTACAAGACCATCACCAACGAAGTGAAGCTGTACCTGCAAGGCGGCTACGGCAAGGCGCCGGGCACCGTGAATGAAAAACTGCGGCGCCAGGCCATCGGCAGCGAAGAGGTGATCGATGTCCGTCCGGCAGACCTGCTGAAGCCGGAAATGACCAAGTTGCGCGGCGAAATCGGCGCGTTGGCCAAGTCCGAAGAAGACGTACTGACCTACGCGATGTTCCCGGACATCGGGCGCAAATTCCTTGAAGAGCGCGACGCTGGCACCTTGAGCCCTGAAGTGCTGTTGCCGATTCCTGAAGCCGGCGGCGTGGCCCGTGCCGGTGGTGAAGGTGTGCCGACCGAGTTCGTGATCGACGTGCACGGCGAAAGCTATCGCGTGGACATCACCGGGGTGGGCGTCAAGGCCGAAGGCAAGCGCCACTTCTACCTGTCCATCGACGGCATGCCGGAAGAAGTGGTGTTCGAGCCGCTCAACGAGTTTGTCAGCAGTGGCGGCAGCAAGCGCAAGCACGCCACCGCGCCAGGCCATGTCAGCACGGCGATGCCGGGCAACATCGTCGACGTGCTGGTCAAGGAAGGCGACGTGGTGAAGGCCGGCCAGGCTGTGTTGATCACTGAAGCGATGAAGATGGAGACCGAAGTACAGGCGTCGATCGCCGGCAAGGTCACCGCCGTACACGTGGCCAAGGGCGACCGGGTCAACCCGGGTGAAATCCTGATTGAAATCGAAGGCTGATCAACAGCCTTCGAAACTACCGCTTAAACCTCGGGGGGGCATGTGCCCCCTTTTTTTTGCCCGCAATAATCAGAACGCCAGGGTCCACTGGCCCAGCAAACCCTGGTTACGGCTGTGGGTGCCGACCTCGGCGGTATAGGCCAGGCCCACGGTGTGCCGGGTCGACAGCGCCAGGTCCACCCCGGTGTGCAGCGCCAGGCTGTCGCGGTCCAGGGAGGTGCCTTCGATGGTGAAGTCACTGTTGAAGCCCGGCCGTTTTACCCACGCGGAGGACTGGCGCACGGTGCTGCTCACGTCACCGTAGAGGTGCTTCCAGCCTGTGCTCAGGTGCGGCTTGAGGGCCATCTGGTTGTCCAGCGTAAAGGCACTGGCCAGGCGCAAGCCGAAGGTGCTGCTGAGGTTTTCCTGGGTCTGGGCGCCGACATTCAGCGCTGTAAAGCCGCCTTTTTCCTTGTAGCGGTCGCGGTGATAGCGCTGGTAGCCGATCCCCGCATAGGGTTCGACGCTGAAACTGCCCTTGTCCAGTTGATAGCCCAGCTCGGCGAAAGCGTTCTGGCTTTGGGCGTTGTATTTGCCTTTGGACTGCTCGCGGCGCTCAACGAAATCAAAGTCTACGGTGCGTTGGGTTTGGCCGGCATGGCTGCTGTAGATCGCCCCCAGGCGCAATGCAAGGGGGCCGTCCTGACGCACGGCGTAACCGCCGAGGTGCCAGCTGTCCAATTCGCCCTTGAAGCGTTTGGCGTTCAGGTCGCTGGCGGACTTGGCGCCCATCACACCCACCCGCCAGGCATCGTCCACTGCCCAGTCGCCGCCCAGCATCAGGCCTTGGGTGTGTTGCTGCAGGCCCACGCTACCGTGCTGTCCTTCAAGCTTGCCAGCGTTGCCCAGGGCCTGGAACCATACGTGGCCATTGCCTTCGGCATCCGTAAGGTTGCGTTCGTCGCCTGTCCGGCGCATGACTGAAAGCAGGCTGCTGTTGAGCTGTTTCATGCTGTCTTGAGTGGCGGCGCCAAGGTTGGCGTTCTGGCTGCCTGCCAGTTGCTCCAGAACTGCACCCACACGGCCCGGTGCCAGCCTGCCAAGTTCCCGGGCGATATTGTCCAGTTCGTACTCTTGCCACTCATTGAGTTCGCCCGACTTGATGAGGGTGTCCACGGCAGAGTCCAGTACGCGGGCAACCTGCTGGCCGTTACGGGTGGTGGCGTGGTCGGTAAAGTTAAAGTCGGGAGTGGGCTTGGGTGGCTTGGGGCGCTGGTGGCCTTGCTGGCCGGCCTCTGGCGCCGGGATGAACCACTCGCTGTCTGGATCGATGTCCCCTCGCGCCTGGACGAATTGAGCGTTGGTGGCACCCAGCGCGAAGGTGATGGCGAGTGCGAGTTGTTTCTGAAGGAGTGGCATGCAGGTCCGACCTCTTGATGTATGAGGTCGGGAAATCTAGCGGGGTAAAGGGCGGATAAATGTCAGGCCATCCACCCTTTGCCTGCCAGAGATGTCTCTAGTGGGCCGCGATTAAAAACTCATCTGCCATTGCCCGATCAGCCCGTGATTGCGGCTGTTACTGCCTATTTCGCCGCTGTAGCCCACGCCGAGGGTATGGCGTGCCGACAGGCCTACATCCAGCCCGGCTTCCAGCAACAGGCTGTCGCGGTCCAGGGCGCTGCCTTCGACGTTGAACGCGGTGCCGCCCATCAGGAAGGCCTGGCGGGTGCTGCTGTCCACGTCGCCGTAGGTGTGTTTCCAGCCGGCGCTGACCCGCGGTGTGAGACTGATGCCGTTGTCCAGCTGGCTCAAGTGCGCCAGGCGCAGGCCGAAGGTGCTGCTGAAATTGTCCTGGGTTTGCCCGTCGACATGCAGGGCGGCGGCGCCGCCTTTTTCGTTGTAGCTGTCGCGGTGGTAGCGCTGGTAGCCGAGGTTGGCGAACGGCTCGGCGCTCAGGCGCCCGCTGCCCATGGCATAACCCAGTTCGGCGAAGGCTTGTTGGCTGTTGGCGTCGTAGTCACCTTTGGGCCGATCGTTGAAACCGTCAAAGGCCACCGTACGTTTACTGTCTCCCTGGTGCCCGCTGTACGCAGCACCCAGGCGCAAGGCCAGCGGTCCGCTCTGGCGCATGGCGTAGACGCCGGCGTGCCAGCTGTCGACGCTGCCGTCGACGCCGGTGGTGTCCAGGTCGGTCTTCGAATAACCGCCCAGCACGCCCACGCGCCAGTCCGAATCGAGCGCCCAGTCGGCCCCCAGCACGCTGCCTTTGGTGCGCTGGGTCAGGCCATTGCTGCCGTGGTCGCCGTCGAGCTTGCCGTAGCTGCCGATACCTTGCAGCCACAGGCGGCCCCGGGCATTGGGGTCGTTGAGGTTACGGGCTTCGGCGGGTACGCCGGTGGCGGCCAGTACGGGTGTGTCTTTTTGATCAAGGCCCACCAGCAGTCCGGCACCGCCGCCCAGTTGGTGCATGGCGTTCAACATGCTGTTGCCGACCTGGGCGCTGGCACCGAGGGTGGCACTGGTCAGGTTGGCGGTGCTGCTGCCGGCCAATTGCTCGATGGCGGCACCGGCGCTGCTGTTGGTGGTGTTGAGCAAGGCGTTGTACAACGCGTTGTTCTTGCCCAGGCTCGCCAGGGCGTTGGCGGCGCGGGTGCCGTTGCCGGTGTTGGCGAACTGATTGAACGCCACGTCATTGCGGGAATAGGTCAGGCCGACCTGGGTAGGGCTGTAATCCAGGGTGGGGGTGAGGAAGGCATAGTCGCTGGTGACCTTGCCGAACGTGCCATTGATGCTGCCGGCCTGCAGTACCGTGTAGTGGCTCTGCCACGGGTAGGTGCCGGTGCCGGGATTGACCGCCAGGGTCGCGCCATTCAGGTACGCGGTGCCGCCGACCTGGACCGGTGCGCTGCTGCCGTCGGCATTCACGCCATAGGCCAGGGTCGAGCCGCTGGTCATCGTCAGGTCGCGGGTGATGCTGGCGGTGCCGAGGGCGGTGTTGGTCTGCAAGGTGCCTTTGACCAACAGGCTGCCGACACTGCCGCCACCGGCATAAATACCGCCTTCATCGACGGTCAGGTTGCCAGCGATCCCACCCTGGTTGATCAGCTTGGCGCCGCTGAAAATCTCGCCGCCGTCGCTGAAGTCGCCGCTGCCGGTGAGGGTCCAGGTGCCTTGCTTCACGTCCAGCCATTCGAAGTTGCGGCTGTCGCCGAAACTGCCGCCGGCGGCGTCGTCCATGATCACGCGGTCATATCCGGTGCCGCCATCCACCACGCCGACAAAGCGGCTGCCGCCGAGCAGGGTCAGCGTGTCATCGCCGCCGCCCAAATCCAGGGCCAGGCCGTTGCTGCCGCTGATCACGCCGGCGTTGACCACCGTGTCGGCAAACTCGCCGACGAACTTCACGCCAAAGCCGTTCAGGCCCTGAATGGTGCCATGGTTGATCAGGGTGGTTGCAGCGAGTCCCGGGCCGTCGCTGCCGTCGTCCACCAGCACCGCGTTGTTGGCACCGCTTACCAATGCACCCACGCCGTTGAACACGTAGCCACCGCCGAGGGCGATGCCTTCGCTGCCGTTGGCAAAGCCGTTCTTGTCGACACCGCCGGCGCCGACGCCCTGGATGATGCCGTAGTTTTCAATGTGGGCGATCTTGTCGATGTCCACGCCGTCACCGTCGCCGTCCGGCTGCAGTCCGGAAAATGCGCCGGTAATAGTGCCATGGTTGATCACCGTGCCATCGCCGTCGGAACCAAAACCCGAGCCGTTGCGGCCGATTACCGTGCCGTAGTTGGTCAGCGTGGCGCCCAGGTCGGTGGTGATGCCGTGGCGGCCGCCGGAGATGAGGCCGTAGTTGGTGACGGTCACGCCAGTAGCGGAGTCGATGTCGACGCCGTCGAATTTGTCATCGCGCGAGTGGGTGTCGCCGGTGGAAATCTCGCCGTAGTTGGTGATCGTAGCGTTGCCGCCGGTCTTCATGCCGTCGCTGGCGTCACCGCGAATCAGCCCGCCCTGGCGGTTGATGATAGTGGTGGTGACGTTGGAGCTGCGGATCGCATCCAGGTCCAGACCTTGGCCGGTGGCGGAGCGAATGGTGCCGCTGTTGTCGATCAACAGGCTGCCGCTGGCGAAGTTGCTGTCGATGCGCAGCGCGTCGTTGGCGCCCTGGATCACGCCACCGGCGCGGTTGTAGATGCTGTAGTTGCGCGCGCCGGTGAGGCTGCCGCTGCTGTCGATGGCCCGGCCACCCGTGGAGGTAATGCTGCCGGAGTTGTCGATCACCACGCCATTACCGGTGGTGCCGTCCTTCAAGGTCACCGCGACTTTGGAGGTGGTGATACTGCCCGGTGCCGAAATCGTCAGCGAGTCGCTACCGCCCAGGGTTTGCCCGGTGGTGGTGGGCGTGTCGATCTGCAGCGTCTTGGTTGGCGCGGGCGCCGCATCGACAAAACCGCTGCTGACCAGCAGGCCGAGGGTGAGCGCAAGGCGCTGGGGCGAAGGGGGCATGGCGGGCGACCTTGTTTTTGGAAAAGAGTCGACCTGTATAGCGGAGGTTTTTTACAGAATGATGGCGGGGAGGTGACGGGGATTGAAATGAGCCTGACGGTTGAAGAACGAACCCGGTTGATCGAAAGCATTCAGGATGCATTGGCCGAGGGAACGCTGGAAATAGCCGAGGCGGTACGCCGGCTGCGAACGGAAGTCACTGGGTTGCATCAGAGCCAGTTTGCCAAGATGTGCAAAATCTCCGTACGCACGCTGGTGCATATCGAACATGGCGAGGGCAATCAGACGCTGAAGTCGTTGAACGCAGTGTTCAGGCCGTTTGGGTTGAAGATGGGAGTGGTGAAGGTTCGCAGAAGCTTGTAGGAAAAGGCGATGGCGTGGTGTTTGATATAGATGCTCGCCTATTCGCCTCGGCTGAGCACAAGGCCCGGATACGCTGAAGATACAATGTGGGAGCCGGGCTTGCCCGCGATGACGGTGGGTCAGTTGATACATTTGTGACTGATACGCCGCTTTCGCGAGCAAGCCCGCTCCCACATTTGTCAGGGGGTGGCAGGGTGGCTTAGGTACGGCATTCCACCAGCGTTTTCAACTGTCCCGAACCGGTCTGGTTGGCATCTGACAGCCACCGCTCAAACCCCGCCCCAATCGCCGGCCATTCCCCATCCAGGATCGAGTACCACGCCGTATCCCGGTTGCGGCCCTTGACCACGGTGTGCTGGCGAAACACCCCTTCAAAACTGAAACCCAAACGCTCGGCGGCGTTTTTGGAGCGGGCGTTGGCGTTGTTGCACTTCCACTCCAGGCGGCGATTGCCCAGCTCAAACGAGTGCCTGGCCAGCAGGTACACCGCCTCGGTGCTTTTCGGTGAGCGCTGCATCGGTGCGCCGAAGGTCACGTGGCCGATTTCAATGCGGCCTTGCTCGGGCACGATGGACATCAGGCTGAGGATGCCTTGCACCTCGCCGCTGGCCTTGTCGATCACACTGAAGAAGTACGGGTCGCTGTGGGACGCGTGGTTGTTCAGCCAGGCATCGAAGGCGGCGCGCTCGGGGAATGGGCCGTAAGGCAAATAGTCCCACAGCTTCGGATCCGCGCCGGGGCCTTGCAGGGCGTTGAACAGGTCATCGCCGTGGCGGGCGGGGTCGAGTTTTTCCAGGCGCACGAAGCGCCCTTCGATAAGGGTGACGGTGGGCGCCGGGACACCTTTCCAGTCGGCCAATGATGTCGTCATGCTGTGCTTCTCCTTAAAGACCTTTGCGAAACTGGATAAAGCCGGGGCGTTCGGCGATGCGTTCGTACAGCTGGATGGCGGTGGCGTTGGTCTCGTGGGTCAGCCAGTGGACCTTGCAGCAACCGTCGGCCTTGGCGGTGGCGTAGACGAATTCGATCAGCTTGCGGCCGACGCCGGTGCCGCGCTGGGCCGGATCTACCAGCAAATCCTGCAGGTAGCAGGAGTTCTCGATGCTCCAGTTGGAACGGTGGTAGATGAAATTGACCATGCCTACGGCCTTGCCGTCCTGCCAGGCCAGGGCCGAGTGGGTCGGCTCATTGGCGTCGATCAAGCGTTGCCAGGTGTTCTGGCTGACGGCGTCGGGCAGTTCGGTGTTGTAGAAGCGCAGGTAGGCTTGCCACAGGGGCAACCAAGCGGCGTGGTCGGCGGCGCTGACCTGGCGGATTTCGATCTGGCTCATGATGGCTCCTTGGGAATAAAGCGGGCGAGGGTCTGGTCGCGTACGTCGGTGCTGGCAGCCAGGCCGTCGCGAACACCGGCGATGTCCGCCGGGCTGCGGTTCTGGCTGAGTTTGCGTTTGCCTTCCAGGCGTTGGATCGGCAGGGCAAAGCCGACGATGGCCTTGAGCATGCCGTCGATGTAGTCGGCCGGGGCGTCGCTGACTTTCCAGGGTTGGGCGCGATTGCCTTCATGGCGGTCGGTGAGGGCGCTGACCAGTTCGAGCAGGCGCTCGGCGTCGGTGAACACTTCGCCGGTGCCGTATGCGTGTACCGCGATGTAATTCCAGGTCGGCACCACTTTGCCGTGTTCGGCCTTGGCCGGGTAGAACGACGGACTGACGTAGGCCTCGGCGCCGGCAAAAATCACCAGGGCCTCGCCGCCATTTTGCAGGTCCTGCCATTGGCGATTGGCCTTGGCCATGTGCCCGTAAAGGGTGCCGTTGGGCCCTTCATCCGGGTTGAGCAGCAGCGGCAAATGGCTGGCTTGCAGGCCTTGTTCGCCCAAGGTCACCAGTTGCGCCAGGCGCGTGTGCTGGATCAGTTGCTGGATTTCGGGCAAGTCATCGAGGGCAAAGGCGCGTGGTGTGTACATGAAGATTTTCCTTGGCGAATGCCTGCATCCTAGGCAGGCTATTGGTTCGTTGTAAGAGCCATCTACAGTCAATTTTATAGGTCCAATTCCATGCCTGCGTTAGAACCACCGCTCTCGTTCAACCCGGCGGGTATCGAGTTGGACCGCCGCCAGGGACTCACCCGCCAGCTCTATCAGGCGCTGCGCCAGCGGGTACTGGATGGCCGGTTGGTCAGTGGCACCCGGCTCCCCGCCAGCCGTGACCTGGCGGCGGCGCTATCGATCTCGCGCAACAGTGTGGTTCGCGCCTACGACCAACTGTACGCCGAAGGATTTATTGAGGGCCGCGTGGGTGATGGCACCTATGTGGCGCAATTGCCGCAGACGCCGACGCCCGCAAAAAAACTATCCACAAAAGTGTCCACAGGGTTATCAACAGGCTTATCCCCAGGTTTATCCACAAAGCGGCCGGATTTACCTGTGTTTTCGTCCAGTCAAGTTATCCACAGCGGTGCGCTGGCGCGGGTGGAAAACAACCATTTGGCGCTTCCGCCCAGCGGTCCGCCGAGGGCCTTCCGGGTGGGCGTACCGGCTTTCGATCTGTTCCCGTTTGACGTGTGGGCCAAGCTGAATGCGGCTTTCTGGCGCAAGCCGGACTTGCAGCAGTTGTGTTACGGCGACCCGGCGGGCGACGCGCGCCTGCGTGGATTGATTGCGGCCTATCTACGCAGTTCTCGCGGCATGCAGTGCACGGCTGAGCAAATAGTGATCACCAGTGGCGCGCAGCAGGCAATCAGCCTTTGTGCACAGCTGCTTGTGGAGCCCGGCGATGAGGTTGCCATCGAGAATCCGGGGTATCGGGCAGCAGGCCATGCGTTCGCGGTGGCGGGCGGCCAATTGCATGGCGTGACGGTGGACAGCGAGGGCATCGACTGCGCAGCCTTGAACCGCCTCGGCGGTTGCCGCCTGGCCTACGTCACCCCGTCCCATCAATACCCCACCGGCGTGGTGATGAGCCTGGCCCGGCGCCTGGAACTGCTGGCCTGGGCCGAGCGTACGGGCGGCTGGATCGTCGAGGATGACTACGACGGTGAGTACCGCTACAGCGGCGCGCCCCTGGCGCCACTGGCGGCCCTCGATCGCACGGGGCGGGTGCTGTATGTCGGGACTTTCGGCAAGGTGGCCTTTCCGGCGCTGCGCCTGGGTTACCTGGTGTTGCCGGCCGGCCTGGTCCAGGCCTTTGCCCGGCGCCGCGCGGTGGACGTGCGCCACTCGGAAGTCAGCACTCAGGCGGTGATGGCGGAGTTCATGGCGACCGGGCATTTTCAGCGCCATGTACGCCGCATGCGCCGCGCCGCGCAGAGCCGGCTCAATGCGCTATTGGCCGAATGGCCTGCCGACATTGAAGGCGTTGGCCGCCTGCCGTCGGTGGCGGCCGGGCTGCACCTGACCGTGCGGGTCGACAGCCTGGCGCGGGAACAGGCGCTGATCCAACAGGCGGCGGCAGTGGGTGTGGAGGTCAATGGCTTGAGCAGCTATTGGTTGCCGGAGTCACTCACGCCGCAGGATCAGCGTGCCGGATTGGTATTGGGGTTTGCTGCCGTGCCCGAGGCACAGATCAGCCAGGCGTTGAAGCGCTTGGGCCAGGTTTGGCGCGCGCCGGTTGCGCACTGAGGCGCAACCGGCGGCAACCGATCAGGTGCCGGACTTGATCTTGGTCCAGGCGCGGGTCCTGGCTCGTTCGGCGTCACGTCCCAGGGGCTTGAGGGTATACAGCGTGGCCATGGCCGCCTCGGTCGGGTACAGGTTGGGGTTGTTGCGAATCGCCGGATCCACCAACCCGGTGGCGTCCTTGTTGGGGTTGGGGTAACCGACAAAATCGCTGATCGGCGCGATCACGCCCGGTTGCAGCAGGTAGTTGATAAAGGCGTAGGCGTCTTCCGGGTCCTTGGCGCCTTTGGGGATGGCAAGCATGTCGAACCAGATCGGCGCGCCTTCTTTGGGTAGCCGCATGTCCACGGTCACACCGTTCTTGGCTTCCTTGGCGCGGTTGGCGGCCTGGGAGAAGCTGCCGGAATAGCCGACCGCCACGCAGATGTCGCCGTTGGCAATGTCAGCCATGTACTTGGACGAGTGGAAATAGGTGATGTACGGGCGGATCTTCATCAGCAATGCTTCGGCTTTGACATAGTCCGCCGGGTTGCTGCTGTTGGGGTCCAGGCCCAGGTGTTGCAAGGCCAGGGGCAGGATTTCCGACGGCGAATCCAGCAGCGCCACGCCGCATTGCTTGAGCTTGCTGATGTTCTCGACGTTGAAGATCAGGTCCCAGCTGTCCACGGGGGCGTTGGCCCCCAGCGCGGCCTTGACCTTGTCCGGGTTGAAGCCGATCAGGATGGTGCCGTACATGTAGGGCACGGCGAATTTATTGCCGGGGTCGTTGGCCTCGATCAGCTTCATCAACTTGGGATCGAGGTGGTTCCAGTTGGGCAGTTTGCTGCGGTCCAGCGGCTGGAACACCGAGGCTTCGATCTGCTTGGCCAGGAACACGTTGGACGGCACCACCACGTCATAGCCGGAGTTGCCGGTCAGCAGCTTGGCCTCCAGGGCTTCGTTGGTGTCGAAGATGTCGTAGACCAGCTTGACGCTGGGGTTCTGCGCCTTGAAATCCTCCAGGGCCTTGGGCGTGATGTAGTCGAACCAGTTGTAGACCCGCAGGGTTCTTTCTTCGGCGTGCGCGGCCCCGCTCAGCACGGCGGCGCAGAGGACGAGATGCTTGAGCATGTTCATTGGGCGAATCCCTCAAAACCTTCGAGAACGTTGACGGCATTGATGCCGATTTCTTCCACGGCGTAGCCGCCTTCCATCACAAACAGCGTCGGTTTGCCGAGGCGGGCGATTCGCGCGCCCATCGCCAGGTAGTCGGGGCTGTCGAGCTTGAACTGGGAGATAGGGTCGTCCTTGAAGGTGTCGACGCCCAGCGAGACCACGATGATGTCGGCGCCGTAGCGCTCGATGTCCCCGCAGGCCTGCTCCAGGGCGGCGCTCCAGCGGTCCCAGCCAGAACCTGCGGGCAACGGATAGTTGAAGTTGAAACCCTCACCGGCGCCTTCGCCCAGCTCGTCGGCGTAGCCCAGGAAGAACGGAAATTCCGCCTCCGGATGGCCGTGGATCGAGGTGAACAGCACATCGTCGCGCTCGTAGAAAATCGACTGGGTACCGTTGCCGTGGTGGTAGTCCACGTCGAGGATGGCCACCTTTGTGTGGCCTTGGTCGAGAAACGCCTGGGCTGCGATCGCCGCGTTGTTGAGGTAGCAATATCCGCCCATCAAGTCGCTGGCGGCGTGGTGCCCGGGCGGACGGCACAGGGCGAAGGCACTGCGGGCGCCTTGCTGGATCGCCTGTTGCGCGGTGAGAGCGACTTGCGCCGCGCTGTAGGCCGCTTGCCAGGTACCGGCGGTGATCGGTGCGCCGCCGTCGAAACTGTAATAGCCGAGCTGGCCGTGCAGGCTGGAGGGGATGACCCGGCGCAAGGTGCGTGCGGGCCAGGTGTAGGGCAGCAAGTCTCCGTCCTGGCCAAATGCCGTCCAGCGTTGCCAGGCGCCTTTGAAGAAGTCCAGGTACGCGGGGCTGTGAATACGTTGCAGCGGCGCCAGGCCAAAATCCTCAGGCGCTTGCACCGGGCCCAGTTCGCGGTCCTTGACCCGTTGCAATACATGGTCGGCGCGCGAGGGCATTTCAAAACAGGGCATCAGTTGCCCGTCCATCAACTCGCACCGGCCATGGTGCAGGTGGTGATCGTCCGAGTAGATCGTCAGCATATTGTTGTTCTCCGCAGGCTGAATCGGTGAGTCCAGTCTTGCGGCGGGTGGGATTAATGAGAATGGCAGGAGCGGCCAAAAGGGGATAAATATGGCCAAAGTGTGTGACCGCAATTCGCCCCGAAATGGCGCGGCCGTGCCCCAGCAAGTGGCTTCAGGGGCGGAACTGGCTAGGTGCGACGCCGCTCCAGCGAACAAAGGCGTGACGGAAACTCGCGGTTTCGCTGAAGCCCAGCGCCTCGGCAATTCGGTAAATGGGCAGCTCATCCTCGCCCAGCAATCGCTTGGCCCGCTCGAAGCGTAGCTCGTCCAGCAACTCCTGATAGCTGCAGCCCAAGTCATGCAGGTGCCGGCGTAGCGTGCGCGGGGAGCAGTTCATCTGCTCGGCCAGGCCGTCGAGGCCCGGCGCGGCGCTGAGTTGGCTGGCGAGCAGGTGGCGAATCTTGCCCAGCCAGGCCTGGCGCCCGGTGAACTCGGTGTTTTGCTTGCGGCAGCGCTCGGCCATGGCCTGGTGGGTGACGGCGTCGGCTAGTGGCAGGGGCTGGTCCAGCCAGCTTCGGTCGAAGGCAAACGCGTTGGCGATGGCGCCGAATTGCAGCGGGCAGGCAAAGATTTCGGCGTACCGTGCGCGGTAATCCGGGGCGTCGTGTTCAAAGCGCGCCCCCAGCAGCGGCAGGGCATGCCCCAGCAGGTCGTCGCAGATCACCTTCAACGAGGCCAGGCAGAGTTCGACGTTGAACATTTCCAGCGCCGGATTTTCCCGGTAATCCGCGGCGCTGAACCAGATGCGCGTGCCGTCTTCCTCAAGGTCCAGCTCGAAAAGTGTTCCCAGCAGCGCCGGATACCGCAGCGCCAGGCGCAAAGCGTCACCGAAGGTGGCACTGGTGAGCAGTGCGTAACCGAGCATGCCATAGGAAGAAACGTGCATTTGCCGGCCCAGCTCCAGGCCGATATCCCGGCGCAGGGCCACGGCGTTGGCGCACACGCGCATCTCCTGGTTGGTAGTGATGCGGGTGTCGGCGCGGCTCAAGTCCGCCGCGCAAATACCGCTGCCGGCCAGCAAGGCCTCGGCGGGTTGGCCTTCGGCCTTGAAGGTATTGAGCACCAACGAGACGGCATTGAGGGTGGTGAGGTGGGAGTGCAACATGGGTGCTTCCAGCCAGGGGATGGCTGGAAGAGGAGCAAGTTATATGCCGGTCAGCTCAGTTCGCCGCACAGGTCGAGTTCGACCAGGCGGCGGATTTCGGCGGTGTCCAGCCCGGCGCCGATCAACGCATTGAGCTTGCCGAACGCGGCTTCACGGGTCATCCCGCCACCCGACAACACCCCGACGCCCCGCAGGCGGCTGCCGGCTTCGTACACGTCCAGCTCCACACCGCCTTCATGGCATTGGGTGATTGCCACCACGACCACGCCGTTATCCTGCGCGCGCTGGAGGCTGGCGAGGAACTGCGGGTTGTCGCTCGGTCCGGTGCCGCTGCCGAAGCATTCCAGCACCAGCGCCTGGATGCCGCTGTCGATCAACGCGTCCAATTGCGCGGCGGCGATGCCCGGCACCAGTGGCAGCACACCCACATTGGCCAGCGCCTTGGCCTGGCGGTAATGCAGCGCCGCCGGAACCAACTCGGCTTGGGCGACGCCGCCGTTACGCTGCAACGCGGCAAACGGGTGGCGACCAAAACTGCGGATTTTCGCGCAACGGGTCGGGGCCATCAGTGCACCGTGGAAGTACAGTTGCACGCCAGGCGCCAGGCCTTGGCCCAGGGCTGCCAACGCACCGCTGACGTTTTCCCAGGCATCGCTGTCGGGCACACCGGCCGGCAGCATCGAGCCGGTAAACAGCACCGGCGCGGGCAGGCCCAGCAGTTGGAAACTCATGGCCGCAGCGCTGTAGGCCAGGGTGTCGGTGCCGTGCAGCACCAGTACGGCGTCGCAACCCTCGTCCACCGCCTCGATCACGGCGACGCGCAGGCGCTGCCAATAGGCGGGGGTCATGTTCGCACTGTCGATCAGCGGGGACATTTCCCGAAAGCGCCAGGCTGGCATATTCAGTTGGGCGAGGGCTTCGCTCATGCGCGCTTCAAACCCCGAAGCGGGGGCCAGGCCGTTGGCGCTGGCCTGCATGCCGATGGTGCCGCCGGTGTAGAGCACCATGACGTTGTTGGCTGGTTGCATTGAAGAATCTCCTGAACGAAAAACGCCGCCGGGCCCAGAGCATGCCCAAGGCCGGGCGGCGTGTCATCTATCTAGGTTTAGCGTTGCGCTTGAGCGTTCAGTTCTGCGGTCGCTTGAGCGGCTGGCTCAGGCTTCACCGGATTTGCCGGCCAGGCCTTGCGGTCCAGGTCCAGGTCCGGGAACTTGCTGGAATCAAACACCGGGGTCTTGATGCCCGCAGCACGCTGGCCGTCGTAGTCATTCAGGATGCGCATGGCGATCTTGAACAGGAACGCCAGGGCGAACAGGTTGACGAACGCCAGCATGGTCATGGTGATGTCGGCGAAGGCAAACACGGTGCTCAGGTTCTCGATGGAACCCCAGAAAATCAGCACCAGCACCAGCGCACGGTAGCCCATCAGCACCTTGCGGTTGTCGCCCACGATGAAGCGCAGGTTGCTCTCGCCGAGGTAGTAGTTGTACATGATCGAGGTGAACACGAACAACGCCAGGGCCACCGAGATGAACATCCGGCCCCAGTCACCCACCACCGCCGCCAGGGAGTTCTGGGTCAGGGCAATGCCGTCGCCTTCAAAGCCCGGGGTGTAGAAGCCCGAGAGCAGGATCAGCAGCGCGGTGCAGGTGCAGATGACGAAGGTGTCGAGGAACACGCTGAACGCCTGAACCACGCCTTGGGCGATCGGGTGTTCAACCGAGGCGACTGCCGCCACGTTAGGCGCACTGCCCAGGCCGGCTTCGTTGGCGAACACGCCGCGTTTCACACCCATGATGATCGCGCTGCCCACCAGGCCACCGAAGGCCTGGTCGAGGCCGAAAGCGCTCTTGACGATGGTCGCGAGCATGGCCGGCACGTGGTCGAATTGCAGCACGATCACGTACAGGGTCACCGCGATGTAGACCAGGGTCTTGACCGGTACCAGCAGGTCGGCGATCGAGGCGATACGCTTGATCCCGCCGATGAACACCAGGCCCAGCAACACCGCCAGGGCCAGGCCGGTGTAGGTGGTGTCGAGGCCAAACGCGTTGTTCAGCGAGTGGGTGACGGCGTGGGCTTGCAGGCCATTGAAGGCGAAGCCGAAAGTCACCAGCAGCAGGAACGCCATCACCATGCCCAGCCAGCGTTTGTGCAGGCCGTGCTGGATGTAATACGCCGGGCCACCACGGTAGGTGCCTTCAGCGTCGGTGCGTTTGTACAGTTGGCCGAGGGAGCACTCGATAAAGCTCGAAGACATGCCCACCAGTGCGGTGACCCACATCCAGAATACGGCGCCCGGGCCACCCAGGGTCACGGCAATGCCGACGCCTGCGATGTTGCCGGCACCCACGCGCCCGGCGAGGCTGAGCATCAGCGCCTGGAACGAACTGAGCTGGCCGGCGCTGCTTTTCAGGCTGTCGCGAAACACCGAAAACATGTGGAAAAAGTGACGCAACTGAACGAAACGCGAGCGGATCGTGAAGTAACCACCGAGCCCGACAATGAGCACGATCAATACTTTCCCTGAGAGGAAGTCGTTGATGACTTCTAGCATGGAGTGTTCCTCGCTGATTTTTCTAATGGCAAACGCAGGACGGTCCGACGCATCGCTCGGCACCAGGCAGTGCACGACGCTTCGACCCCAATCCTTTTGCGGGTGTTGTTATTCATGCGGTTTCGCGCTTCCCAGGGTCTCGTTACCGACGACCGCTGACGCGAAGAGGGGCGGCACTATACCTAGGAGTGGGTGATCCGTCTGCACGAGGCGATTAAAGGTTTCAGCCAAGGCGTTACGGGCAAGGCGGGTTTGTTGGGCGATCTTGGAGTTTTTATTGGCGTCATTTCACAACCTTGAGGCAAAAAAAAGGGCCTGAAGAACGAGCCTTCAGGCCCTCAAAAGGTGAGAGGTGTCTAGTCCCTCAACCTGGTGAGCGGTGCAACAAACGCTTAGGCCTTCAGAGGCACCAAGCGTGGGGCAATCATGTTTTCGGGGCGCAGGATGTCGTCGAGCATGGCGTCGTCGAGCAAGCCTTCTTCGCGCACCAGTTCCAGCACGCCGCGGCCGCTTTCAAGGGCGATACGGGCGATGCGGGTGGCGTTTTCATAGCCGATGTACGGGTTCAGCGCGGTGACCAGGCCGATGGAGTGTTCCACCAGCTCGCGGCAGCGGGCTTCGTTGGCAGTGATGCCGACGATGCAGTGCTCGCGCAGCATGTCCATGGCGCGTTGCAACAGGCGGATCGAGTCGAAGATCTTGTAGGCGATCAGCGGCTCCATCACGTTCAGTTGCAGCTGGCCGCCTTCGGCCGCGATGGTCAGCGCCAAATCGTTACCGATGATTTGGAACGCCACCTGGTTCACGGCTTCCGGGATCACCGGGTTGACCTTGCCGGGCATGATCGAGCTGCCTGGCTGACGCGCCGGCAGGTTGATTTCGTTGATGCCGGTGCGCGGGCCGCTGGACAGCAGGCGCAGGTCGTTGCAGATCTTCGACAGCTTCACCGCGGTACGCTTGAGCATGCCGGAGAACAGCACGAAAGCGCCCATGTCGGAGGTGGCTTCGATCAGGTCGGCAGCCGGTACCAGCGGCTGGCCGCTGATGGTCGCCAGGCGCTGGACGGCCAGGGCCTGGTAACGCGGGTCGGCGTTGATGCCGGTACCGATGGCGGTGCCGCCCAGGTTCACTTCGGTCAGCAGCTCAGGCGCCAGGGTCTTCAGGCGGGCCAGGTCTTCACCGAGGGTGGTGGCGAAGGCACGGAATTCCTGGCCGAGGGTCATCGGCACGGCGTCTTGCAGCTGGGTACGGCCCATTTTCAGGACGTGGCTGAATTCTTCACCCTTGGCAGCGAACGCCTGGATCAGGCTGTCGAGGCTGGCCAACAGCGCGTCGTGGCCCAGCAGCAGACCCAGGCGGATCGCGGTCGGGTAGGCGTCGTTGGTCGACTGCGCCATGTTCACGTCGTTGTTGGGGTGCAGGTATTGGTATTCGCCCTTGCTGTGGCCCATGGCCTCCAGCGCGATGTTGGCGATGACTTCGTTGGCATTCATGTTGGTTGAAGTGCCAGCGCCGCCTTGAATCATGTCCACCACGAACTCTTCGTGGAAATCGCCGCGGATCAGACGGGCACAGGCTTCGCTGATGGCAGCGTGCTTGGCTTCGCTGAGTTGGCCCAGCTCGCGGTTGGCGTCAGCAGCTGCCTGCTTGACCATTGCCAGGCCGACCACCAATTTCGGGTAATGCGAAATCGGAACGCCCGAGAGACGGAAGTTGTTCACCGCTCGCAGGGTCTGGATGCCGTAATACGCTTGAGCGGGTACTTCGAGTACGCCAAGCAGGTCTTTTTCTGTGCGGAAAGATGCAGCGGAGGACATGACGGAAATCATCTCGATATGGACCCGGGCTAGGCCGGAACGCTGTGAATGCTAGGCTTGCAGGAGATTTTGGGCCAATGCTGTTAAACACTGGCCTATGCATAAACGGCATAATGTCGGTGTGACCCCGTTACCATGACGGACGTGTGTGCCAAAATGGTGCGTGCCCCGGGAGGATGTGATGAACCTTGAAAGCAAATGGCTGGAAGACTTTAGCGCCCTGGCTGCCACCCGCAGCTTCTCCCAGGCGGCTGAGCGGCGCTTCGTCACCCAGCCGGCGTTCAGTCGGCGCATCCGCAGCCTGGAGGCGGCGCTGGGGCTGACCCTGGTCAATCGCTCGCGCACGCCGGTCGAACTGACGGCGGCGGGGCAGTTGTTCCTGGTCACCGCGCGGACCGTGGTCGAGCAACTCGGCGAGGTGCTGCGCCACCTGCATCACCTGGAAGGCGGGCAGGGCGAAGTCATGCAAGTGGCGGCGGCGCACTCCCTGGCCCTGGGTTTCTTCCCGCGCTGGATCGCGCAGTTGCGCAACGAAGGGCTGAACATCGCCACGCGGTTGGTCGCCACCAACGTGGGCGACGCCGTGCATGCGCTGCGTGAAGGCGGTTGCGATTTGATGCTGGCGTTCTACGACCCGGATGCGGCGATGCAGATGGACCCGGAGATCTTCCCGTCGCTGCACCTGGGCAACACCGAGATGCTGCCGGTGTGCGCCGCCGATGCCGACGGCAAGCCGTTGTTCGACCTGGAAGGCGAGGGCAGCGTGCCGCTGCTGGCCTACAGCGCCGGAGCTTTCCTGGGGCGCTCGGTAAACCTGCTGCTGCGCCAGCGGGCGCTGCGCTTTACCACGATTTACGAAACGGCCATGGCCGACAGCCTGAAAAGCATGGCCCTTGAGGGCTTGGGCATTGCCTGGGTGCCGCAGTTGAGCGTGCGCGCCGAGCTGGCCCGGGGTGAACTGGTGGTGTGCGGCGGCCCGCAATGGCATGTGCCGCTGGAGATCCGGTTGTATCGCTGTGCGTTGGTGCGCAAGGCGAACGTGCGGTTGTTGTGGCGCAAGCTGGAAGGCGGCGCGGCGCAGAACACCTGAGCCCACACAGATCAAATGTGGGAGCGGGCTTGCTCGCGAAAGCGTAGTGTCAGTCAACCCATCTGTGGCTGATCCACCGCATTCGCGAGCAAGCCCGCTCCCACATTAGTTTTCTGGTGTGTTCGCTGACCTGGAAGTCAATAAAACCGCCTGTTTGCGGTGTAAGACAGATGGTCATTCCAGGGGCTGTTTATCTGCGTTATTACGGTATACTGCGCGGCCTTCGGCCGGTCCAACCGGCCTTAATTCGTACAACAAGCCACGCTGGATTTCCCGCGTGGCTTGTTGTTTTTTGACGCGCCTGCGGGCGCCCAGAGAGAAGAGGCACGACGATGAGTGCATTGGTTGGCGTGATCATGGGCTCCAAGTCCGATTGGTCCACCCTTAGCCACACCGCCGATATGCTGGAAAAACTCGGCATTCCCTACGAAGTGAAGGTGGTTTCCGCCCACCGCACTCCGGATTTGCTGTTCCAGTATGCCGATGAAGCAGAATCCCGTGGCATCGAGGTAATCATCGCCGGTGCCGGCGGCGCAGCTCACCTGCCAGGCATGTGTGCAGCCAAGACTCACCTGCCAGTGCTGGGCGTACCGGTGCAGTCGTCGATGCTCTCGGGCGTGGATTCGCTGTTGTCCATCGTGCAGATGCCCGCCGGTATTCCGGTGGCCACCCTGGCGATCGGCAAGGCCGGTGCGATCAATGCTGCCTTGTTGTCCGCCAGCATCCTCGGCGCCAAGTACCCGCAGTTCCACGCGGCGCTGAAAAAATTCCGTGCTGAGCAGACAGACAGCGTCCTGGACAATCCAGACCCACGCATTGCCTGAGGTGGTTGATTGATGAAAATCGGTGTAATCGGTGGCGGCCAACTGGGCCGCATGCTGGCCCTGGCGGGTACGCCGCTGGGGATGAACTTCGCTTTCCTGGATCCGGCACCAGATGCCTGTGCAGCTGCCCTGGGTGAACACCTGCGTGCGGACTACAGCGACCCGGATCACCTGCGCCAGCTGGCCGATGAAGTCGACCTGGTGACCTTCGAGTTTGAAAGCGTCCCGGCTGAAACCGTGGCCTTCCTGTCGCAGTTCGTGCCGGTATACCCGAGCGCCGAAGCCTTGCGCATCGCGCGTGACCGCTGGTTCGAGAAGAGCATGTTCAAGGACCTGGGCATCCCGACACCGGCTTTCGCCGACATCCAGTCCCAGGCTGACCTGGACGCCGCAGTCGCCTCCATCGGCCTGCCGGCCGTGTTGAAGACCCGCACCCTGGGTTACGACGGCAAGGGCCAGAAAGTCCTGCGCACCGCCGCCGACGTGGTCGGTACCTTCGCCGAACTGGGCAGCGTTGCCTGCCTGCTGGAAGGCTTCGTGCCGTTCACCGGTGAAGTCTCGCTGATTGCCGTGCGTGCCCGCGATGGCGAAACGCGTTTCTACCCGCTGGTGCACAACACCCACGACAGCGGCATCCTCAAGCTGTCCGTGGCCAGCACCGATCACCCGCTGCAAGCCCTGGCCGAAGATTATTCGAGCCGTGTGCTGAAGCAACTGGATTACGTCGGCGTGATGGCGTTCGAGTTCTTTGAAGTCGACGGTGGCCTCAAGGCCAACGAAATCGCCCCGCGCGTGCACAACTCCGGGCACTGGACCACCGAAGGTGCCGAGTGCAGCCAGTTCGAAAACCACCTGCGGGCGGTAGCGGGCTTGCCATTGGGCTCCACGGCAAAAGTCGGCGAGAGCGCCATGCTCAACTTCATCGGCGTGGTGCCGCCGGTTGATCGCGTGATCGCGATTGATGACTGCCATCTGCATCACTACGGCAAGGCGTTCAAGGCCGGGCGCAAGGTCGGCCACGCCAACCTGCGCTGCAAGGATCGCGCGACGCTGCAAGCGCAGATCCTCAAGGTCGAAGCGCTGATCGCCGAGCAATAACCCAAGGCCGGGCGGAACCATTGGTACCCGCCACCCTCTGATTGCAGGAAGCCAAAGTCTGACTAGGCTTTGACTGAATTCACTTCAATCAGAGGGAAATGCCATGGGTATCATTGGGACCATCTTTATCGGTTTGATCGTCGGCCTGCTGGCGCGTTTCCTGAAGCCAGGCGACGACAGCATGGGCTGGATCATGACCATCCTGCTGGGTATCGCCGGTTCGCTGGTTGCGACTTATGGTGGCCAGGCACTGGGCATCTATCAGGCTGGCCAGGGCGCAGGCTTCATTGGTGCGCTGGTGGGTGCCGTGGTGCTGCTGGTGATCTACGGTCTGCTGAAAAAGAAGTAATTTAGCGACCAGGCCCTCTGCGCTGCGCAGGCGCAGAGGGCTAGAATGCCGGCACTGTAATCCTTGCCGAGCCCCTCCATGCGCCGTCTCCTGTTATCCCTTCTTCTATGCACCGGGTTGGCCCACGCTGGCGAACTGCCGGAAACCGACTGGCTGGAACTGATGCCCAAGTCGGACCAGAAAGCCCTCGAAGAAATGCCGGAAATCGACCACAACTCCCCGGAAGCCCAAGGCACGTTCACCGCAAAGGGTGGCCTGAAGCAGAGCAAGGGTTTGCCGGCGGTTATGTATTCCACCAAGACGGTGGCTGCCATGAACGGCAAGAATATTCGCATTGGCGGCTACCCCGTGCCGCTGGAAACCGACGCCAAGGGCCGCAGCACGCTGTTCTTCCTGGTGCCTTATCCGGGCGCCTGCATCCACGTGCCGCCACCGCCGCCCAACCAGTTGGTGCTGGTGCGTTATCCCAAGGGCTTGAAGCTGGATGACATCTACACGCCGCTGTGGGTGACGGGCACGCTGAAGGTGGAGAAGGTCAACAATGACCTGGCCGATGCGGCGTATGCGTTGGATGCGGGGAAGGTGCGGGCGGTCAAGGAATCGGATCTCTGATCTGATGCAGAACCTAATGTGGGAGCGGGCTTGCTCGCGAATGCGGTGTGTCAGTCAGCACATGCACTAACTGGAACACCGCATTCGCGAGCAAGCCCGCTCCCACATTTTTGATTGGGGTTACAGGGCGATACCGCTGATGCTCACGCCCAGGGTATGGCTTTCACCCGGCGCCAGCGTCACCACATCGTCCAGCACATTCGCGGTCTCGATGCACAACATGCCCTGCCAGCCGTCGTCGGCCATGTCGCTGAAAGCCTTGGCGCGTTCAGTCCACGGGTTCCAGATCACCGTCGAGCGCGAGCCTGTGCTGGTGAGCTGAACGCGGCGCTGCCAGTCTTTATCGACGATGTTCACTTGAGTCGGGGTGTCGAGGTAGATGCGGTCGGTCTCGGCGGTGAAGTGCAGCAGCCCGGATTGCTGCTTTTGGGTCCAGCCGTCGGCGGTATCGATATAGTCCCGCCCGTCCAGGCCGTCGACCTGCACGTTGCGTACATCGCTGACCGCAAAATAGCTGTGCAGCGCCTGGCTGAGGCTGACGGTCTCGGCGCCGTGGTTGTGGCTGGTCAGGCGGATGTGCAGTTGATCATCCAGCAGGATGCTCATCTTCAGGTCAACCTGATGCGGCCAACCCGGGAAGCCACCTTCAGGCACTGGCAGTTCCAGCTCAACCCTCAGCGCTGTGCCTTCAGCCTCAACGCCAGCCAACGTCCAGTCAGCGGTCCGCACGAAACCATGGGCACCGGCCGGCTCGGCGCCCTGGTACATGGCCTTGACGCTCTGCGGGTTGCGGTCGAACACACCAAACCACGGCCAGCACACCGGCACGCCGGTACGAATGCCTTTGCCTTTCTTGAACACCACCTGATCGTTGGGCCAGATCAGCGGCTTCTCGCCGGTGCGCTGGTAACTCACGATGTGCGCGCCTTGCTGGGCCACCACCAATTCGGCGCCGTTGTGGCGGATGCGCCAAGCGTTCAGCTCATCCAGTTTTACGGTTTCAACGTTGGGCGTAGACATAGGCGCGCGCTCTCAATGGCAGACAATGGGGCAATGGACCGTCAAAACGTCGCGATGTTTAACGCGCCCGCGACGGAACCGAGCGGGTGCGGCCGCTGCCATCGATGGCAACGAACACAAACACCGCCTCGGTCACCTTGCGCCATTCGCTGGACAGCGGGTCGTCGCTCCACACTTCGACCATCATCTGGATCGAGCTGCGGCCGATTTCCAGGGCTTGGGTGTAGAAGGACAACTGCGCGCCGACGGCCACGGGCACCAGGAATGCCATGCGATCAATCGCCACGGTGGCTACGCGGCCACCGGCAACCTTGCTCGCCATGGCGGTGCCGGCCAGGTCCATCTGCGCGACCAGCCAGCCGCCGAAGATGTCGCCGAAACCGTTGGTCTCACGCGGGAGTGCGGTGATTTGCAGGGCGAGATCGCCTTGCGGGATAGGATCTTCTTGTTCGAGTTCGATCATGCCGGTGCCTCTGACCCGTGACGCTTCATGGGTATTTCAAGTGGATAGCCGTCTTCTGGAAAAACGTTTCAGCACCAACATACACCGCTCGATGCGTTTCTCGTAAGGCGTACTAAAGGGAAACTCTGCCAAATCGGCTGGTGTATAACCAACGGCGTTTTGGCACAGCAGCCCCTCAAGGATGCGGGTCTGGCGCTTGCAAGGGCCGAGTATATCGAGCCGTCGGCGCCACGACGACCTCCCTACGCTCATTTGGTCGGTAAATAGACGCTGTATCGCGGCTTTTTCCGGCAACTGTGCTCCTGCTCATATTAATTGCACGTCTGCTACGGAAATATTTCGCGGATCTGAACTGTTAACGGCTCAACGCTGTGCTTTTTCAAGCGATTTGCTATCTTGCCAAGCCTGCCGCAAGTCCCGGGCTTGCCGTCCTGACTACTATAAGAGAAGCCTTGCCATGTCCTCCGTGCCCGCAAGCAGTGCGCAACCGTCGCGCCCGCTGACCCGCAACGACTACAAAACCCTGTCGCTGTCTGCCTTGGGCGGGGCGCTGGAGTTCTACGACTTCATCATCTTCGTATTTTTTGCGACGGTAGTCGGGAAGCTGTTCTTCCCGGCGGACATGCCCGAATGGCTGCGCATGATGCAGACCTTCGGCATCTTCGCCGCCGGCTACCTGGCGCGGCCGCTGGGCGGGATCATCATGGCGCACTTCGGCGACCTGCTGGGGCGCAAGAAGATGTTTACCCTGAGCATCTTCATGATGGCCGTGCCGACCCTGATCATGGGCCTGCTGCCGACCTACGCGCAGATCGGCCTGTGGGCGCCGATCCTGTTGCTGCTGATGCGCGTGATCCAGGGCGCGGCGATTGGCGGTGAAGTGCCGGGCGCGTGGGTGTTCGTATCCGAGCACGTGCCGCCCCGTCACATCGGTTATGCCTGCGGCACCCTGACCAGCGGCCTGACGGCCGGCATCCTGTTGGGTTCGCTGGTGGCCACCGCCATCAACACGCTCTACAGCCCGGAACAGGTGTCGGATTACGCCTGGCGCATTCCGTTCCTGCTGGGTGGCGTGTTCGGCCTGTTGTCGGTGTACCTGCGTCGCTGGCTGCACGAAACCCCGATCTTCGCCGAGATGCAGCAGCGCAAGACCCTGGCGGCCGAGCTGCCGTTGCGCGCGGTGTTGCGTGACCATCGTGGCGCCATCGTACTGTCGATGCTGTTGACCTGGCTGCTGTCGGCCGGTGTGGTCGTGGTTATCCTGATGACGCCGACCGTGCTGCAAACGATCTACCACTTCAGCCCAACGGTGGCGCTGCAGGCCAATAGCCTGGCCATCGTCACTCTGAGCCTGGGGTGTATTGCTTCCGGCGCCCTGGCCGACCGTTTTGGTGCCGGGCGCGTGCTGATCATCGGTTGTGCCTTGTTGCTGGCAACGTCCTGGACGCTCTATCACAGCCTGATGGCTCACCCGGACTGGCTGTTCCCGCTGTACGCCTTGACCGGCCTGTTTGTAGGCACCATCGGCGTGGTGCCCTATGTCATGGTGAAAGCGTTCCCGCCGGTGGTGCGTTTCAGCGGTTTGTCGTTCTCCTACAACGTCGCCTACGCCGTATTCGGTGGCCTGACGCCGTTAGCGGTGTCGCTGCTGATGAAGGAAAGCCCGATGGGCCCTGCTTACTACGTGGCGGCCCTGTGCGTGATGGGGATGGCGGTGGGTGGGTACCTGTGGAAGCGCGGGCGCTGACACGTTTTTGAAAACTGCCGGACAACCTTGTGGCGAGGGAGCTTGCTCCCGTTGAACTGCGCAGCCGTTCCATTCTGGGGGCCGCTACGCGACCCAACGGGAGCAAGCTCCCTCGCCACAGATTTTGCCTTACAACGATTACAGATTGTTTCCACGAAATCGCTCCAACCTCCTCGCAAGCCCCGGATTTATTGGCGTTTCTCCTTCCTGTCAGCTTTTTCATAAATGCTGGCCTTTCATCTAATTGTCATATTCCAGACATAGAGTGTTCACACGGCCTACCGATACTTGGCCCCGATCCAACTATCCTTATCTGCTAGGAGCAAGGCATGAAACTGAAACGTTTGATGGCGGCAATGACTTTTGTCGCTGCTGGCGTTGCGACCGCTAACGCGGTAGCCGCTGGTGTTGACCCGGCGATTCCGGCTTACGTGAAGACCACTGGTGTGTCGGGCAACCTGTCCAGCGTTGGTTCCGATACCCTGGCAAACCTGATGACCCTGTGGGCTGAGGGTTACAAAAAGGAATACCCGAACGTCAACATCCAGATTCAGGCCGCCGGCTCCGCCACTGCACCTCCTGCACTGACTGAAGGCACCTCCAACCTGGGCCCGATGAGCCGCAAGATGAAGGACACCGAACTGGCTGCCTTCGAGCAGAAGTACGGCTACAAGCCAACCGCGATCCCGGTTGCCGTGGATGCCCTGGCCGTGTTCGTGCACAAGGACAACCCGATCCAGCACCTGACCATGGAACAAGTCGACGCGATCTTCTCCTCGACTCGTCTGTGCGGCGCCAAGGCTGACGTCAAGACCTGGGGCGACCTGGGCGTGACCGGCGACCTGGCCAACAAGCCAGTGCAACTGTTCGGTCGCAACTCGGTATCCGGCACCTACGGCTACTTCAAGGAAGAAGCCCTGTGCAAAGGCGACTACAAGCCTAACGTGAACGAACAACCTGGTTCGGCGTCGGTTGTGCAGTCCATCAGCTCCTCGCTGAACGGCATCGGTTACTCGGGCATCGGTTACAAAACCGCCAGCGTGAAAACCGTGGCCCTGGCCAAGAAAGGCAGCACTGACTTCATCGAAGACAGCGAAGAAAACGCCCTGAACGGCAAATACCCGCTGTCGCGCTTCCTCTACGTCTACGTCAACAAAGCCCCGAACAAGCCTCTGGCCCCGCTGGAAGCCGAGTTCGTGAAGCTGGTTCTGTCCAAACAGGGCCAGGAAGTGGTAGTGAAAGACGGCTACATCCCGCTGCCAGCCAAAGTTGCCGCCAAGGCACTGGCTGACCTGGGCCTGAAAGAAGGTGGCAAATAAGCCGCCGGTAAACCTGCCTTGAACCGCGGTTTATCCACGGTTCAAGGCCCGGGCGGGGTCTGTAAGACCTGGACCTCGCCTCCCATTTTTTAATCCGCTGCCAGCCCTGCTACGCGGCGGATTTCTTGCGTCACTGCATTGTCATCTTTCTGTCATACAGGATCGCTAGGGTGTGCGCATGAATGATCTGGCCAATTCCACCATGACGACGACTTCTCCCCCCAAGCGCATTGATTTCAATACGCCTGAGCTGCAACGCAAGCGCCGCATCCGCGCGCTCAAGGATCGCCTGACCCGCTGGTACGTGCTGATTGGCGGCCTCGCCGTCCTGGGCGCGATCACCTTGATCTTCTTCTTCCTCGCCTACGTGGTCGCGCCGCTGTTCCACGGCGCCAACCTGACCAAGGAAGAGGCCCTCGCGCCTGCCTGGCTGCAGGACGCCGGCAAGCCGCTGATGATCTCCATGGAAGAACAGAACCAGGTCGCCATGCGGGTTTCCGGCAAGGGCCAGGCGCTGTTCTTCAACGTTGACACGGGTGCCGAACTCAAGCGCGTTGACCTGCCGTTGCCGGCGGGCGTGACAGTCGCCTCCATTGGTGAAGACCAGCCCGGCAGCCCGCTGGTGATCCTCGGCCTGTCCAACGGCCAGTCCCTGGTGTTCCGCCACACCTATAAAGTGTCGTACCCGGACGGCAAGAAGACCATCTCGCCCGCCGTTGAATACCCTTACGGCGAAACACCGATCGTCCTCGACGAACAAGGCCGCTCCCTTGAGCATGTCGCCTTGAACGCGACCGACTCGACGCTGGTGGTGGCCGGTTCCAGTGGTGCCCATCTGAACGTGCTGTCCATCAGCCGTGAAGAAAACATGATGACCGAGGAAGTCACCACCGAGCAGAAACGCATCGAGCTGCCGCAAATGACCGAGCCGGTCAAAGCCATCTTCGTTGATCCGCGCCAGCAGTGGCTGTACGTGATCAACGGTCGCGCCCAGGCCGACGTTTTCAGCCTGCGGGACAACAGCCTCAACGGTCGCTACAAATTATTGGAAGACGGCGTGGCGCAAGTCACGGCCAGCACCCAACTGGTGGGCGGCATCTCGCTGATCATCGGTAACTCCAGCGGTGGCCTGGCGCAGTGGTTCATGGCCCGCGACCCGGACGGCGAACAACGCCTGAAGCAGATCCGTACCTTCCAGATGGGCACCGCGCCTATCGTTGAAATCACTGCTGAAGAACGTCGCAAAGGCTTCACCGCCCTCGACGCTTCCGGCAAGTTCGGCGTGTTCCACAGCACTGCCCACCGTACGTTGCTGGTGGACCAGGTGGTCGACGGCAACGGCATCTTCGGCATGTCGCCACGGGCCAACCGGGTGATCGTCGAGGCCGGCGGCAAGCTTCAACCGCTGCTGCTGGACAACCCGCACCCGGAAGTTTCCTGGAGCGCGCTGTGGAGCAAGGTCTGGTACGAAAACTACGACGAACCTAAATACGTCTGGCAATCGACCGCCGCCAACACCGATTTCGAACCCAAGATGAGCCTGGCGCCCCTGACCTTCGGTACCCTGAAGGCCGCGTTCTACGCCATGCTGCTGGCCGCACCACTGGCCGTTGCCGCTGCGATCTACACCGCTTACTTCATGGCCCCGAGCCTGCGCCGCAAGGTCAAGCCGGTGATCGAATTGATGGAAGCGATGCCGACGGTGATCCTCGGCTTCTTCGCCGGCCTGTTCCTGGCGCCGTATGTCGAAGGGCACCTGCCGGGGATTTTCAGCCTGCTGATGCTGCTGCCGATTGGCATCCTGGTGGCCGGCTTCGTCTTCAGCCGCCTGCCTGAGTCGATCCGCCTGCGGGTCCCGGATGGCTGGGAAAGCGCGATCCTGATCCCGGTCATCCTGTTTGTGGGCTGGCTCTCGTTGTACATGAGCCCGTACCTGGAAACCTGGTTCTTCGGCGGCGACATGCGCATGTGGATCTCCCACGACCTGGGCATCACCTACGACCAGCGCAACGCCCTGGTAGTCGGCCTGGCCATGGGTTTCGCGGTGATCCCGAACATCTACTCCATCGCCGAAGACGCCGTGTTCAGCGTGCCGCGCGGCCTGACCCTGGGCTCCCTGGCCCTGGGCGCCACGCCATGGCAGACCATGACCCGCGTCGTGATCCTGACCGCCAGCCCAGGCATCTTCTCGGCGCTGATGATCGGCATGGGCCGCGCGGTCGGTGAAACCATGATCGTGCTGATGGCCACCGGCAATACGCCGGTGATGGAGATGAACCTGTTTGAAGGCCTGCGCACCCTGGCAGCCAACGTCGCGGTGGAAATGCCCGAATCGGAAGTCGGCGGCAGTCACTACCGCGTGCTGTTCCTCTCGGCGCTGGTGCTGCTGCTGTTCACCTTCATCATGAACACCCTCGCCGAGCTGATTCGTCAGCGTCTGCGCAAGAAATACTCGTCGCTTTAAGAAAGGTAGAAGTCTGTGAAACAGAACTCCCTGAATGGATGGTTCAAGAGCGGCGCCCCGGGCGTCTGGATCAGCGGTGGCGCGGTGTCCATCGCGGTCATCATGACCATTGGTTTGCTGGCCGTGATTGCCGTGCGTGGCCTGGGCCACTTCTGGCCGGCCGACCTGATCCAGGCCAACTACAACGTGCCGGGCCAGGAAAATCACATCGTCGTCGGCGAAGTGGTGCAGAAAGAAGAAGTGCCCCGCGAGCGCCTGAAAAGCGCTGGCTTGCCGGTGCCGGACCAAGGCCCGGAGTTCATGACCCGCGAGCTGATCAAGGTCGGCAACCGTGACTTGAACGGCAATGACTTCACCTGGATCGTCGGCGAGTGGCTGACCAACCAGACCAAGCCGGTCGAGTTGATGGCCATCGAGCGTCGTGAGTGGGGCAACTTCTACGGCACCCTGGTCAACGTCAAGCAGGACGGCAAGGTGATCGCCGAAGGCGAGGCGGCCTGGCCGGAACTGCAAGCCCGCGTGGACCGCGTCAACAAGCTCGCGGCCCAGCTCAAGACCCTCGAGAAGTCCGACATCGGCGCCATCAACGCCGGCCTCGAACGCATCCGCCTGCACGGTCGCAAGCTGGAGCTGGAAGGCAAGCTGGACGCCACCGCCCAGGCCGACATGGACAGCGGCCGCGCCGAACTGAACAACCGCTACAAGGATATTGAAGCCCGCCTGGCCGACCTGCACACCCAGTTCAACCGCGACAGCCTGACCGCCCGCGATGCCAACGGCAAAGAAATCGAAATCGGCATTGGCAAGGTGGTGCACGCTTACCAGCCGAACGCCATGGGCTACATGACCAAGGTTGGTTTCTACTTCAGCAAGGTCTGGGAATTCCTCAGCGACGATCCACGGGAAGCCAACACCGAAGGCGGGATTTTCCCGGCGATCTTCGGCACCGTGATGATGACCCTGATCATGGCGATGATCGTGACCCCGTTCGGCGTGCTGGCGGCGGTGTACCTGCGTGAATACGCCAAGCAGAACACCCTGACGCGGATCATCCGCATCGCGGTGAACAACCTGGCCGGTGTACCCGCCATCGTTTACGGCGTGTTCGGCCTTGGCTTCTTTGTGTACGTACTGGGCGGCTCGGTTGACCGGCTGTTCTTCGCCGAAGCCTTGCCGGCACCGACCTTCGGTACGCCTGGCCTGCTCTGGGCGTCCCTGACCCTGGCGCTGCTGGCGGTACCGGTGGTGATCGTGGCCACTGAAGAAGGCCTGGCGCGGATTCCTCGCACCGTACGTGAAGGTTCTTTGGCACTGGGCGCGACCAAGGCGGAAACGCTGTGGAAGATCGTGCTGCCGATGGCCAGCCCGGCGATGATGACCGGCATGATCCTCGCCGTGGCCCGCGCCGCCGGTGAAGTGGCGCCGCTGATGCTGGTGGGTGTGGTGAAACTGGCGCCGTCGCTGCCGGTGGACGGCAACTACCCGTACCTGCACCTGGACCAGAAGATCATGCACCTGGGCTTCCATATCTATGACGTCGGCTTCCAGAGCCCCAACGTCGAAGCCGCGCGGCCGCTGGTGTACGCCACCGCCTTGCTGCTGGTGCTGGTGATCGCCACGCTCAACTTGTCGGCGGTGTGGATTCGTAACCACCTGCGCGAAAAATACAAAGCGCTGGACAGTTAATTGAAGTGAACGCGGACTAAATGTGGGAGCGGGCTTGCTCGCGAATGCGGTGTATCAGTCATACATGGGTCAACTGACCTGACGCCTTCGCGAGCAAGCCCGCTCCCACAAAACGAATTGGTAGCACAGGGAGCATCCCATGCAACATGAAACCCATTCCCACGGCATCAACATGTCAGCCCTGGGTCGCGACAAGCAGAGCCTGAGCCTGGCCCAGGAAACCGTGGCCATCGAAGTCCCGGGCCTGAGCCTGTACTACGGCGACAAGCAGGCGCTGTACGACGTCAGCATGAACATCCCGAAGCAGCGCGTGACCGCCTTCATCGGCCCGTCCGGTTGCGGCAAGTCGACCCTGCTGCGCACCTTCAACCGGATGAACGATCTGGTGGACGGCTGCCGCGTCGAGGGCGCGATCAACCTGTACGGCACCAACATCTACCGCAAGGGCGAAGACGTGGCCGAGCTGCGGCGCCGGGTGGGCATGGTGTTCCAGAAGCCCAACCCGTTTCCCAAGACCATCTACGAAAACGTGGTCTACGGCCTGCGCATCCAGGGCATCAACAAAAAGCGCGTCCTCGACGAAGCCGTTGAGTGGGCACTGAAAGGCGCGGCGCTGTGGGACGAGGTCAAGGACCGCCTGCACGAGTCGGCCCTCGGTTTGTCCGGCGGCCAGCAGCAACGTCTGGTGATCGCCCGCACCATCGCCGTGGAGCCGGAAGTGCTGTTGCTCGACGAACCGTGCTCGGCACTCGACCCCATCTCCACGTTGAAAGTCGAAGAGCTGATCTACGAACTCAAATCCAAGTTCACCATCGTCATCGTGACCCACAACATGCAACAGGCGGCGCGGGTTTCCGACTACACCGCGTTCATGTACATGGGCAAGCTGGTGGAATTTGGCGACACCGATACCCTGTTCACCAACCCGGCGAAGAAGCAGACCGAAGACTACATCACCGGTCGCTACGGCTAGCAGGTGGCTGGTTGCTCACTGAACTGATGCTGCGGTCGACCGCACCTTACTGGACGTTCCAAGGACGCCAACATGATTAGCAAAGAAGGCCTTACCCATCACATCTCCGCGCAGTTCAACGCCGAGCTTGAGGAGGTGCGCAGCCACCTCCTGGCCATGGGCGGGCTGGTGGAGAAGCAAGTCAACGACGCCGTCACCGCGCTGATCGAGGCCGACTCGGGCCTGGCCCAGCAAGTGCGCGAGATCGATGACCAGATCAACCAGATGGAACGCAACATCGACGAAGAATGCCTGCGCATCCTGGCCCGTCGTCAGCCGGCGGCGTCGGACCTGCGTTTGATCATCAGCATCTCCAAGTCGGTGATCGACCTGGAGCGCATCGGTGACGAAGCCACCAAGATCGCCCGCCGCGCCATCCAGTTGTGTGAGGAAGGCGAAGCGCCGCGTGGTTATGTCGAAGTGCGCCACATCGGTGACCAGGTGCGCAACATGGTTCGCGACGCCCTCGACGCGTTTGCCCGTTTCGACGCCGAGCTGGCGTTGTCGGTGGCCCAATACGACAAGACCATCGACCGCGAATACAAGACGGCGCTGCGCGAACTGGCGACCTACATGATGGAAGACCCGCGCTCTATCTCACGGGTACTGAGCATCATCTGGGTACTGCGTTCGCTGGAACGCATCGGCGACCACGCACGCAACATCTCGGAACTGGTGATTTACCTGGTGCGGGGTACTGACGTGCGGCACATGGGCCTCAAGCGGATGAAAGCAGAAGTTGAAGGTACGACCGATCAAATCCCTAATGTTCCGGGCGTTCCTGACGATAAGTAAGATTGCCCGAGAAATAAACGCCCGGCCTTTGGTCGGGCGTTTTCGTTTGTGGTGTTGGAATTTTTGGCAAAACGCCATCAGCGAAGCGTTATGCTTGCCGGGGTTTTTATAGGATGAAGGGTCGATGAGCAAAGTCAGTGTATTGGTGGTGGATGACGCCTCGTTTATTCGCGACCTGGTGAAGAAGTGCCTGCGTAACTACTTCCCGGGGATCAAGATCGAAGATGCGGTGAACGGCAAAAAGGCCCAGGCCATCCTGATGCGCGAAACCTTCGACATGGTGCTGTGCGACTGGGAAATGCCGGAAATGTCCGGCCTGGAACTGTTGACCTGGTGCCGTGAACAGCCTCATCTCAAAGCCATGCCTTTCGTCATGGTGACCAGCCGTGGCGACAAGGAAAACGTGGTGCAGGCGATCCAGGCCGGGGTTTCCGGCTACGTCAGCAAGCCATTCACCAACGAGCAGTTGCTGAACAAGGTCAAGCAGGCACTGAACAAGATTGGCCGCCTCGACGCGCTGATCGCCAGCGCACCGACCAAGATGAACTCGGCGTTCGGTAACGATTCCCTCAGCGCCCTCACTGGTGGCAAGCCTGACGCAGTCAAGCCGGCCCCGGTGGCCGCGCCCAGCAAAGGCCTGCTCAACAGCCCGCCGGTGCAGGTGGCTGCGGCAGCGTCGCCTGCCAGCGGTCGTGGCCAGGGCCAGCTGCGCTTGTCCAGTGGCACCCAGCAGTGTGTGATCAAGGCCCTGAGTATCAAGGAGGCGCTGCTGGTGGTGCGTCGTGGTGAAATCCTGCCTCAGGTACTGGAAAGCGCCGTGCTCGACCTGGAGCAGGGTGAGAACGCTGAAGTGGCGCGTCTGAATGGCTACCTGCATGCCGTGGTGGCCTACGAGCCCAAGCCCGACAGTGACTGGCTGCAATTGACCTTCCGGTTTATCGACCAGGATGCGCAGAAGCTTGACTACATTTCGCGGCTGATCGCCCGCGGGACCGCACAGAAGCATTTTGTGCCGGGTGCGTGACTTGATGGGGTCTCCAAAAAACCTGTGGCGAGGGGGCTTG